>NZ_RAYG01000068.1:0-3754 GCF_003670185.1 Parabacteroides sp. CH2-D42-20
ACACAACTGGTCATGAAGCCTTTTTAATTAGCTTTTTCAACTGATTTTATTTAGCTTTTTCATTTGGCGTCGACAAATGCCCCGTCACCAACTTATTCGTAAGTCTGTGACGGGGCGTTGCTTGTTTTGTATCTTCTATTATTCTATTGGATATTTGTCAATACCATAGACCTTTTTTATATGAGGATCAATGTAGTAGATTCTTTGCCTCTTCTTGTCCCCCGATCTTGAATATTGCGCTCTTACCTACTAGGCGTTTGAAAGAATGAACGTGTGCCCAAATGCTTATGGGCATTAGGGGAGCGTTACAGTATGTCCGATACCCTATCGGTCAGGAACTACCGCTCCATCCTCTCCTTCTCCTTTATCAACCCATTCCGATACGCATAAAGCAGTTTCTCCAAGTCCTTGATCTGGCTTTGAAGATCCGCACCCTTATCCGTATCTTTCACCATCTGGCGATGGGAGCTTAATTCTACCACGATCGTAGTGGATTTGATATCCAAGCCTTCCTCGATCGCTTTCGCCCGGGATTCGAAGGGTTCGTGTTGCACAAGCTGGAAACCACGGGAGTGATATACTAATGTATAGCCCGCGATACCGGTTTCCAAATGATACGGACGGGAGAAGCCGCCATCGATTACCAACATCTTGCCATTCGCCTTGATGGGATTCTCACCTTGATTGGAACGGACAGGGACATGTCCGTTGATGATATGCCGATGCATACCGGTCACCCCAAACTCATCCAATATCCTATCACAAATTTCCTCTTGCTCTCGTAACGTATAATAAGCGCCTTTTTCCTCCTTATGAGTCTCGGCCTCTTCGATAAAGGCACGCTCGAAAGTAGCCATCTTGCTTTTATCGAATAACGGGGAGTCCTTGCCGCCCCAAAGATACCAGATATAATCATGCGCATATTCCACTTCTTCCTGCTCCCCGGTCTTGAAATAAGCCGTACGGATCAGTTGGTCTACACGGTCCAACAAAGCACGGCCCTTATAATCCTGCCCCAAGATACGTACTGACTTAAACGTCCCATCCGGATTCATCGGGATAGAGGCATGAAACAGTAAATTGGAATTACAAACCTGATACATTCCCCCATGCCGGAAGAAACAACGCATATGCTTTTTCATCTTCTCGCTGCTCTCAAAAGAATGCAAGATCTTTCGGATCAAATCCTCCTCCTCAATAGAAAGACGATACGGATCTTTCGGGTCTAAAGTAGGCCAGTTAGTATCTTTAAGCGTATAATCCTTTCCATCAATATGAACCACTCCCCGCTTCAGATCGATATGGTGCAACAACATCCGGTCATCCATCTCAAACTCCGGACGACGGCGGATGATCTCACCCTCCAGCTTGAACTGGATGATGGTGATCGCCTTGTGCATCTGGGCGATCAAACGGGTGGTCTTCTCATCCATTGCATTATCGGCGAACTTTGTTTTCGGCATGAATAACGCACAAGGATCATCCCCGTACGCCTCCATCGCGAAAGTGGCCAACGGCAAAAGATTGATGCCATATCCATCTTCTAAGGTAGCCATATTACCAAAGCGTAAACACATACGAATCACGTTAGCGATACTTACCAAATTACCGGAAGCGGCTCCCATCCATAAGATATCATGATTACCCCATTGAACATCGAAATTATGGTAATCGCAAAGGATATCCATGATCAGATGAGCGCCCGGACCCCGATCGTAAATATCGCCGATGATATGTAACAGGTCGATTGTCAACCGTTGGATCAAGTTACACATAGCGATAATGAAATCGTCCGCACGTCCCGTGGAGATGATCGTACAAATAATCTGATCCACATAAGCGGATTTATTCGGCTCTACGGAAGACTCGTGCAATAACTCCTGAATAATATAGGAGAACTCCTTGGGTAAAGCCTTACGTACTTTCGAACGGGTGTATTTGGAGGACACGTTCCGGCAAACACGTACCAATTGATTCAAGGTCACTTGATACCAATCTTCCAGATCTTGCTCTTGGCTCTTGATCAGTTCCAGCTTATCCTCCGGATAATAAATCAAGGAACAAAGCTCCTTCTTCTCGGATTCCCGGAGCGTATTACTGAAAATCTCGTTCACCTTGCGCTTTACGGCACCGGAAGCGTTTCTCAGCACATGGCTAAAGGCTTGATCCTCGCCATGTAAATCACTCAAGAAGTGCTCCGTACCCTTCGGTAGGTTCAAGATCGCCTCCAGATTAATGATCTCCGTACTGGCATCCGCGATCGTCGGGAAACTCCGTGCCAACAATTGCAAATACCGTAAATCGTTTTGTACAGATTCGGCTATAATATCTTTTGTCATCTTATCTCTTATTTATACGCGAATATAAATAGATCCGGTCATTTAAACCGAACCTGCTCCGGTTTATTTTTCTCGGCTACTTGCTGGATCTCATAGGGGCTGACCTCTACGGCGCCTTTCGTCAATTCCGGAATATTGTAAGAATACAACTGATAGTCATACTTATCCGGATCTTCTTGAGGCAATAAGAACGGTTTCGAAGGCTTACCGTCTTTCCCTATATAACAAATATAAGGTAAAGTATATAAACCGTTATCCCGGCGGCTACTAAATACGACCCAATCACTATTACTACTCCAAGAATGATAGCTATCCGTATCCGGGCTATTCAACGCAGACATATCCATCGCTGTCCGATTCTCCAAATCCATCATCCGGATCTCCGCATCCGGGTGCCAAATAGGGAACTGCCCATAAGCGGTTTCCGTGTACATCAGGAAACGCCCATCGGGAGAGATACGAGGAAATGTATAGCTCAAGCTATCCGCATGTACCAACGTATCGATCGGGAAGCTGATCTCGCCACGATCCGGATCGAACGCCACACGGCAGAGATTATAACGTACCTTATCATAATTCTCCGGCATCTTCTGGGCCGGGGCCGTACAGAAATAAAGCCATTTACCATCCGGAGAGAACGCGGGGAAAGTCTCGAATGCATCTTTTGTGATCAATGAGGCTTTCGAAAGGATTTCTTTGTTTTTCACGTCATACACCACCACATCGGACTCCAAGTCGAACACTTCCATCTTTTTCTCTTTCACGGAATGGAAAAACTGTTTGATATCATTTACCGATGTGGTGATATAGCGCCCGGAAGGATGCCAGAAAGGATACGTCACATTACTGATCGTCCCATTCGTTTTCGTATTCAATTTACTGATTTTCTTGTCTTGGACAATATAAGTTCCCCCATTCGCCGCACGCATATGGAACATCATCTGCCCCGGATCTCCCATACAGAACGAATGGCAGTTCATACAATTATAGCCAGTCATATCGTTACGGATAATCGGCTGTTCGTCAAACGACTCCAAATTCCGCTGATAAATACCCACAATATGCCATTTCTCGTATCCCGGCTCTATCAAACGGTATACTAAATGAGAGTCGATCGCTTGATCACTGATATAGACAGAGAATGGTGCCCATTTAGTCCACTCATCACCTATCTTCGTGGCGATCGTAACAAAAAAGGCTTTTCCACGGTTCGCGCGTGTCAAGCGAATCCAATCCTTCATCTTAAAACGGATCGTATTTGTCCCATGATATTCAAACACTTCCGACTCACTACCTTCTATTTTCGCATAGCATTCATCCGCTGGTACATTTATCCGGAAATTCAAGGCAATTAAAACAACTATAAATCAGAGACTTACAAAGATTTGGCAAAGATAAAGGAAATAACGACACGA
>NZ_RAYG01000069.1:0-3297 GCF_003670185.1 Parabacteroides sp. CH2-D42-20
AGCGAGGTTACGCCGATGCGCTTGCTCGGCTACCCGTTTCCTGTGGTGATGGTATCCGTGACGGATCGTTCGCTCCGCTCGTATGCCCGCAAGCACATCTTGCGAAGAAACGATAAGGATTACAAGCAATTGACCGTCCCCGGTTTTTCCCTGTCTGATTACCAAGGCTGGCATAAGAGAGAGGTGGAGGGATTGCCATTGCTAAGCGAGACCGTATGAGTGTGGCATACGTATAAGGGTATCGTTTTACACGTATATCGACGTCGCCCCACACGTATATCGGTGTAGGCCTATACGAACGTAGGCGTGAGTCGATGCCGATATACGTGCGGGATGGAACCGATGCCGGGGAAAACAGGTGCAAGTAATGCAAGTAATGCAGCACCTTTTTCCCACACACGCACGTGTACATTATATATGTCGAATCAAACTTTCATACGGCTATCCAGCGTTTCTCATCCGGATCGTTCCATGCCTTGTTTGTGATCGTTTAGTGTAAAATTCTTGTTTTATATAATGTACGCACGTGTGTGGGAAAAAGGTGCTGCATTACTTGCATTATTTGCATTACTAGGGCCTATCCATAAGGACATAGATGTATAAAAATAATAACAAACCAGACATGTATCACAGACAATCATTTCCCCGTTTGGGCGATTACATCGCCACGGTTTTACAAGTCACCAGACTGACCAAGTCCATTATCCGCGTAAGCGGAGGCATTGGCAGTGACACTTACAATTCTTTTAAAAAGGCAAGGACATGCACTTTAGCGTTTACTATCGTTTGGTAGATCTCCTTTGGGACCATCTGTCGGACGAGGAACTTTTCCGTCGTCTGGCACGTGAGGCCTTGGAACGGTATATCGATTATAAGAAAGAGGAGGAAATGAACGGAGGAAAGAAATAATTTAAGGATGGGCTATGCAAATGAGATTAAGTTTTAACCTCGTGCCTGCCTTCATCGACTAATTAACTAGCCATGATTTTAGAAGAGAGTTTTGGAAAATCTACTGATTTTATCTCAGATGGGATGAACGCCTTCGAGCGTAACGTGAAGCGTATAGGGGACTGCCTTTTGGCCTTTATCGCCGGTTGTATTCTCCCCTTTGTTCTTGATCTGTTACATCGCCGTAAGGCGCGAGGATGGCGGTCCTGCCATTTTCAAGCAGGAGCGTATCGGTCGTTTCGGTCGCCCGTTCAACATTTATAAGTTCCGTAGCATGCGTTTGGACGCTGAGAAGTTTGGTCCTGCTCTTTACAAGGGAGGTGCGGATCCCCGCATGACCCGTGTGGGCAAGTTCCTGCGCGAGCATCATCTGGACGAGCTGCCTCAATTGTGGAACGTCTTCATCGGCGACATGGCCTTCATCGGCCCCCGTCCGGAGCGCAAGTTCTACATTGACCAGATCATGGAACGCGATCCCCGCTATCGTTTCTTGTACCAGATCCGTCCGGGGGTGACCTCGTATGCCACGCTCTACAACGGCTATACGGATACGCTGGAGAAGATGCTTCGTCGATTACGCTATGACTTGTTCTATCTGGAGCACCGCTCGTGGTGGTTCGATTTCAAGATATTGGTGAAGACGTTCTTGAACATTGCGTTCGGGAAGAAATTCTAGACAAAGAAAGCAGGGAATGGTGATTCCATTAAAATATCATGAAGGAAGTTCTGAAAGGCTGGCTCATCGACAATGCGGTGGTGACAGTGAAGGTCCGGATGAGATCTGACGGACTTGGTAAGTCACTATTACCTGATTGGGTAAATGGCTTGGAAATGTACCGTATCCCATGCCTTGGGACAAATTGAACGTAGTAATAAATCAAACAACAATATGTCGAAAGAAATCAAGATCGCTGTGGCCGGAACCGGTTACGTGGGATTGAGTATCGCCACTTTGCTGGCGCAGCATCATCCGGTTATGGCGGTGGACGTGGTACCGGAGAAGGTGGAGCAACTGAACCGTAGGCAGTCTCCCATCCAAGATGAGTATATCGAGAAATACTTGGCAGAGAAGGAATTGCGATTGACAGCTACATTGGATGGTGCCTCCGCATACCGTGATGCCGATTTCATTGTCATTGCGGCTCCCACAAACTACGACCCGGTAAGGAATTATTTCGATACGCACCACATAGAGGATGTGATCGACTTGGTGTTGAGTGTCAATCCCCATGCCGTGATGGTGATCAAGTCCACCATTCCTGTAGGCTATTGCCGGAGCCTTTACCTAAAATATGTCAATAAGGGGATTGAGAGTTTCAACCTGCTGTTCTCCCCGGAGTTCCTGCGCGAGAGCAAGGCTCTATACGATAATCTCTATCCCAGCCGTATCATCGTTGGTTATCCGAAGCTGATCGCCGACGAGCGGTTCAAGGAAGAGAACGAGGCCATCCGTCGCATCGCCGATATTTCGGCCTTAGAAGAGGCTGCGCATACCTTTGCCGCCTTGTTGCGGGAGGGGGCCATCAAGCAGGACATCCCCACCCTGTTCATGGGCATGAAAGAGGCGGAGGCGGTGAAGCTGTTCGCCAATACCTATCTGGCTTTGCGTGTCAGCTATTTCAATGAGTTGGACACCTACGCTGAGGTGAAGGGATTGGATTCGCAAGCCATCATCCAAGGGGTAGGCTTGGATCCCCGTATCGGTACGCATTACAACAACCCCAGCTTCGGTTATGGGGGCTACTGCCTACCCAAGGATACGAAGCAACTGTTGGCAAATTACCAAGACATACCCCAGAACATGATGACCGCCATCGTGGAGAGTAATCGTACCCGCAAGGACTTCATCGCCGATCAGATATTGCGCAAGGCCGGCTATTACGGCTACAGCGACCAGAACGACTTTCAACACTCGGAGGAGAAGGATTGCGTGATCGGAATCTATCGCCTGACGATGAAATCGAACAGTGACAACTTCCGTCAGTCTTCTATCCAAGGCGTGATGAAGCGTATCAAGGCGAAAGGTGCCCGTGTGATCGTCTATGAGCCGACACTGGAGGACTGTAGCTCGTTTTTTGGCAGTACCGTGGTGAACGACCTCGCTAGGTTTAAGAAGATGAGCCATGCTATTATAGCCAATCGCTATGATGGTTGCTTGGATGATGTGGTGGGCAAGGTTTATACGAGGGATATTTTTAGGAGGGATTAAGGATTTTTATTCGATAAGATGAGGTTCTTGAAGGAAAGGCTAGGTAGGAACAAGACCGTATTGGCCAATTTCTCTTACTTAAGCATATTGCAGGTATTTACGATTCTGTTTCCCTTGCTGACCTATCCTTATTTGTTGCG
>NZ_RAYG01000070.1:0-3054 GCF_003670185.1 Parabacteroides sp. CH2-D42-20
TTTCGGTAACTGCCCGGCTAACGGTTTGGTAACTGAACAACCTCAATATTCCGTTGCCGTTTGCATTTTCTCCACTTGGCAGAATGCTGAAACAAAGCTCATTTCAAACGGTTTACGTTTTATCTTTACCTGTCCGCTTTTCCTTGCACAGCCTATCACTTTCCATACAAGACGTCATACATTTGGAACACTGGCTCTTAGCAAGGGGATGCCCATTGAAAGCGTGAGCCGTGTTCTGGGACACACGAACATTGTCACGACTCAAATCTATGCGAAGATAACCACACAGAAACTTGACAATGACCTTACGATGTTCGGCAACAAGCTGAACGCATCGTTCGGAAGTGTAACCCCATAACCAAGCATAGCCATGAAACGAAGCATCATCACAACGGACGGTAACGGAAACATCATCATGCCGACCGATATAGGCGCAACCGCCATGAGCGAATGGGAACTTTGCGACCTGTTTGGAGTAACCGCCCCGACATTCCGTGCTGGGGTAAAGGCTCTTTGCAAGAGCGGAGTTTTAAGGGAATACGGGACAAGGCGAAGCATACGGGTATCCGATAATTGCTGTATGGAGGTTTACAACCTTGAAGCGATAGTTGCCCTCGCTTTCCATATCGGCACATTCGGAGCGGAAAGGGTACGCAATGCCGTTCTTGAAAGACTGTACCTGCGAAAAGAGAAAACAAGCATCTTCTTCTCGCTGAATACCAACAGTATATCCAAATCCGAATACTTCTCGTAGCTGAATGACTGACGTAATTCACTCGGTAAGTCAGTAATTCATTAAGTCAGTACGACAGAACGACAGACGCTCTGGTTTTTTCTCCCGAAAAGCGTAATCCGACATTCGCTTTTTGGGAGTTTTTCCGTTTGCACAACCTGTTTCCAGCCCCAAGCCATCGAAAGTTTTTGTTTCGGGGGCTATTTGTCACCATTCTGCCGTGTTTTGCATAACAACCTATCCGATAATTGATTATATTTTTGTAGCTGGTAATTTTCAAACTTAAAACCATTTGATTATGTCAGCTATCGAACAACAGGACAGCCACAGACCACCATCGGATGGCGGCATGGCAAAGGAAGAATTTATCCGTGTCGGGACAACGCTCTACAAGATTGTGGAGCAACCGAGACTGAACGGAGGGTATGTGAAGAAACGCATCGCATGGAACAACGAGACCCTGCGACAGGATTACGGCAAGGATTACATCGGCAGCGTTCCCAAGTATGACGGCTTTTGCACAGTACCCGAACACATCGGCTACCGTTCCGTGGTCGGCAAGTTCCTTAACCTCTACGAACCGATAGACCATGTACCCCGACAAGGGGATTTCCCCTCTATCCGTTCATTGCTGCATCACATCTTCGGGGAACAATACGAGTTGGGGATGGACTATCTGCAACTGCTCTACCTGCAACCGATTCAGAAGTTGCCTATCCTGCTGTTGGTGTCGGAAGAACGCAACACGGGCAAAAGCACCTTCCTGAACTTTCTGAAAGCCCTTTTTCAGAACAATGTGACTTTCAACACCAACGAGGATTTCCGCAGCCAGTTCAATTCCGATTGGGCTGGCAAGCTCCTTATCGTGGTGGATGAGGTGTTACTCAACCGCAGGGAGGACAGCGAACGGTTGAAAAATCTTAGCACTACCTTATCCTATAAGGTGGAAGCCAAAGGCAAAGACCGTGACGAGATTGCGTTCTTCGCCAAATTCGTGTTGTGTTCCAACAACGAGTATCTGCCCGTAATCATAGACGCAGGAGAAACACGCTATTGGGTGCGCAAGATAGACCGCTTGCAGTCCGATGATACCGACTTCCTGCAAAAGCTGAAAGCGGAGATACCTGCCTTTCTCCATTTCCTGCAACACAGAAAACTGTCCACCGAAAAGGAAAGCCGGATGTGGTTCAACCCCACATTGCTGCATACAGAAGCCTTGCAGAAGATTATCCGCAGCAACCGCAACCGATTGGAGATAGAGATGCTCGAACTTGTCCTTGACATCATGGACAGTGTCGGCACGGATACATTCTCTTTCTGTTACAGCGACATTCTTCTTTTGCTGGTACACTCACAGGTAAAGGTGGAGAAACACCAAGTCCGAAAAGTGTTGCAGGAATGTTGGAAACTGACCCCTGCGCCAAACGGACTGACTTATACCACCTACCAGTTCAACTGCAATCGGGAGTGTCGGTATGAGCCGATAAGGAGAGTGGGACGCTTCTACACCGTCACAAGGGAGCAACTTGAATCCCTGTAATATTATCATTTTTCTGTTGAATTGTTGAATATGGGTATAAATACACTGACAATAAACGATATACATTCTCAACAAAATCTCAACAAGCCAAAAGAGAAGTTGAGAGACCACCGACACCCGTTTGTTGATTTCTCTTTTGGCGAGTGGTTTGTTGAGAAGATGTTGAGAGGTTACGAGGCTGTATATAAATATATTACATTGACAATTTATCAAATCAACAAATTTTCATCAACTTCAAAACCGTATGTAATATGACAATCCAAGATGTAAAGCAAATCAAACTGGCAGACTATCTGCAAAGTCTGGGCTATACGCCTGTAAAGCAACAAGGCAAGAACCTGTGGTATAAATCACCGCTACGGGAAGAAACGGACGCATCGTTCAAGGTAAACACCGAGCTTGAAAAATGGTACGACTTCGGCATCGGTAAAGGCGGAAACATCCTCGCATTGGCAGCGGAACTCTACCGTTCGGAAGATGTAGCCTATCTGCTGAAACGCATAGAGGAGCGGACAGCATACATCCGCCCTGCATCGTTCTCTTTTGGCAGACAGCATTCCGACAATCGGACTTATCAGGGATTAAAGGTTGGAGAATTGTCTTCCCCTGCACTTATCGCCTATCTGCAAGAAAGGGGAATAAACATCGGACTTGCCAAAAGAGAATGCAAGGAGCTTCGGTTTATGAATGCCGACAAACCCTATTTTGCCATCGGCTTTCCGAACATGGCAGGAGGATATGAAGTGCGCAACAGATACTTCAAGGGATGTGTCGCCCCGAA
>NZ_RAYG01000071.1:0-2970 GCF_003670185.1 Parabacteroides sp. CH2-D42-20
TTCATGCGGGTATGCGAAAAGTCGCTGGTGTCCTCGTTCTCCAAGAAGTCTTTCATTTCGATGTTGAGCATTTCCGGCTCACGGGCGTACTTGGCGTTGAACGAAAAGAAACTGCCGTCCTCGCAAATGACGGAGAAGTTCGTTTCGCCCGGAAAGCCCTCTGTCGTGGCTTTTACCCGGATAACGTTCTCCGCACCGTCCGCCTTGCCCGCTATGATGTGGTTGCTTCCCAAATCCACGTAGCGGACGGCGGCGGGGAAGATGATATGCACCGTCTTGGCAAAGGTCACTTCCACGCCGTAGGGCGTTACCATTTGGCGGTACGGGAGTTTCCGGGTAATACCCCGGTACAAGTCGTTGCCAGCCGCATACTTCACGGTGTCGGTTTCCTGTGCGTTTGCCGCACACACGCCCAGCAAGAGGGCGAAAAATACAAAAATCTGTTTCATCGTTAATTAAAATTTTAGTGGTTGATAAAATGGTTATTGTTGTTTGGCATACAGCATGACTTTATAGCCTGCTTTCAGCTTCACTTTCACGGTTCGGAACTTCTTGGCGAGGTAGCCGGACGTTCCTTGCAGCAAGCCCCTTGTCACGTCCATTGCCACCTGCTGCCCGGCACTCCGTGCAAAGGAAATGCTTGTACCCAGTCCGCTGCCGATATTCGCCATAGCTTCGTTGAACGCTTCCTGCTCCATAGAGGACGGCACAGATAATCCCTTTTGCCCGTCCATGTCAAACACGGCAAGTTCCACCGGGATGATGTTGCCCGCATACTCAATCGAGGACACCAGTATGTCAAGCCGTTCGCCCTGCACCTTTGCCGTCCCCGCCACAAGGGTATTCTTCGGCACGACTATGTTTCCCGCCTGCATGGGTTCGAGCAGCCGTAGTTTCACCGCCTGCCCGTCCGTCAGGGTTTGGTCTTGGTGTATGCAGGCGGCTATCGTGTTCCTGCCCATAGCGTAGCCCGTGCCTACCGCCGTGTTGAAGCCGTAGTTTCGTGGCTGGCTGTAAGCCCGGATGAAGTCGGCATCGCTCATGGGCTGCTGCAATCCCGATACGGTCGTTTCCCGGATTGCCTGCACGGGCTGGGCTTGCGGCTTTTGGGTGACAGTCCCGGCAACAGGCACTTGTGCCACCTGCCCGTTCTGCCCGCCCTCATTCATGTACTTTGCCGCCAGCTCGTAGGACTTTTCCAAGAGTGCCATTTGGTCGTCAGCCGTAGGTGTGGCGTTCTGTTGCTGTTGCAGTCTGTCGGTCAGTTCCGCCACCTGCCGCTTCAAGTCCTCTTTTTCCTCGTCCACTGGGGGCGTTTCGTAGAACGTGCTTAACTGGCGATTGATGTCCCGGTAAGCGTTTGCCGAATAAGAAGCACCGCCGCCCCTTTGTGGCTTCGGATCTTCTTCCGGCATCAGGTCGATTTCCGCTTGCGGTTCTTCAGTTTCATCGTCCCCCGTGAAACCGAAGTCCTGCAAGGATTGTATCTTGTCCTGCTGTTTGCGGTTCAGCATCGCCTGCTCGTAAGCCTTTTGCTTGTCGGCTATAATCCCGTCCTCTGCGGGCAGGGGGATGTCGGCGTTGAAACCGCCCACGCTTTCCACATTCACGTCCTCTTTGCCGGAGGGGGCGAATATCAGGTATATGCACCCGGCAAAGGCAAGGAACATCAGCGGGAAGACTATCATTTTCCTGCGCTGCTGCACCTGCTGCGGAGTAAGTTCCCGTTTGGACTTCTTTTCCTTTTCAGGCTTCCCGTCCGTCTGTGGTACGGTCGTGCCGTTCTCATTCTTCTGTACTTCTTCCATATTCCGGTCTGTTTAAGGGGTTGATACTGTTGATTGTGTCATTGCCTTGCAATGGCAGTTGTCTGATATGTTCTATTTGCAGCCGCCTGCCGTCCCGTTTCCCGATATTGTAGATTGATGAAACGGTGATGTAGATAGACAAGCCGCCGAAAAAGAAGAACATCACGAGGATAACCGCCAGCCTTTTGCCCGGCGTAATCCGTCCGCACATTCGGTGCAGGCAGTCGTCCGCCCAGTCCTGCACCTTTTCGATATAGTTTCGTTTCCTTTCCATACGGCTATCTCTTAACGGTTTGCAAATCCTTGTTCTCGGTAATGGTGAACGCTTCGATGATGAAGCCGTGCGGGTTGTTGTCGCTCCGTGTGGCGTTGAGCAGGCGGCACGAGGTCACAAGGCTTCGCACCGTCAGGCTGCTTTCCCGGACAATCAACTGGCGGGCATACGTGTTCACCTTGTAGGGGTACTGGTCGAAGTCGCATTTCACGCTGTCAATCTCCACCGTCTGCGTGACGTTTCCGGAAATCACCCGATTGTAGTAGCCCTTTTCCGCCAAGTCCTTGTAATAGTTGAAAGCGGTCTTGTCGGCGAGGAACAGCGAGCGTTTGATGTTGCTTTCGATAGCCCCCTTGTCGGGTGATAAGGTGAAGAAAAGCTCGTGGAAACGCCGCACGTGCGATTTGGCTTCCACGGGTCTGTTCTGTGCCATGTCCTGCGAGAGTGCCAGCATCAGGCTTTTGCCGTTGTCGAGGACGTATATCTTCTGCCGCTGCTTTTCGGCGAAGCTGTACGAGTTCCACACGGCAAAGCCCGTCACCAATGCGCACAGGCAGATGAATACCAGCGCAAAGAGCCGGATTTGCCGGAAACTCGTTTCGATGTTCGTTAATGATTTAAATTCCATATATTAAATTTTGATGTTGGTTATTTGAGTAGTTTCCCGGTTACTTTCCCGCTTGCCGCACCGACCGCAGCCCCGGCGATTGACCCCGCCCGTGCCACGTTGCGGTTATAGGCAGACGTGCCGCCAGCCGACACAATCCAGCTTGCCACCGTAGGAATGGTGAAGTAGCCCACGATGCCGATAATCATAAAGATTACATACACGGTGCTGCTCCCGTCAGGAATGAAATTCGGGTCTGAAAGTTCCTGAATGTCCTTTTG
>NZ_RAYG01000072.1:0-2555 GCF_003670185.1 Parabacteroides sp. CH2-D42-20
ACCAACAGCAGGATAGGCAACTTCTGAATCGGTTGCATGTATAGCAGTTGCAGGTAGTCCATACCTAATTCGTATTGTTCCCCGAAGATGTGCCGCACCAATGATTGGATGTGCGAAAAGTCTCCCTCCTGCGGTTGATGGTCTATTGGTTCGTACAGGTTCAGGAACTTGTCCACTACCGGACGATAGTTCACATGGTCGGGGACTGTGCAGAAGCCGTCATACTTCGGCACGCTGGCAAGATAGTGTTTGCCATAATCCTGCCGGAGTGTCTCGTTGTTCCACACGATGCGTTTCCTCACATAGCCGCCATTCAGCCGGGGCTGGTTCACTAATTTGTAGAGGGTCGTACCTACCCGTATGAATTCCTCCTTTTCAATGTCTCCTTGTTTCATAAGCACTTCATTTTGTTTTAATCAATGCAAAGCTCGGCAATTCAGATAAGACGGATTGACAACTCACGCGTGACCCACGTATGATTTTCTTGGATTTGGCACAAACACATACAAATAAAGTCCGAAGAAGTGCCACTCTGACGGGTTCTTCTTCGGACTTGTCGTAATCATACGTATGAATGGCAATACACCTATTCGAATAAACGAATAATTATATTATTGGCAATGGAAATACGCATCGGTTTCATTACTTCATGTCGTCATATTAATGTGTTTTATGCCTGATATTTAGGTGTTTCCATACTATTCACACCCAGCGAAAAGAAGATGCTTGTTTTCTCTTTTCGCAAGAACTGCCTTTCAAACAGGATTTTACGCACCTGTTCCGCACCGGAACTGTTAATGCGGAAAGCAAGCGCGACGATCATTGGTAAACCAAACACATCGGCATGGTAACCGTTCTCTAACCGGACATATTTCTGCACCTCGTGTTCATTTAACACACCGCTTCTATACACGGCTCTGATGGCGGCACGGATTGTCGGGACGATTACCCCGAACAGTTCCACCAGTTCCGGCTCGCTCATCCAGATGTAAGCGACATTATCCGGTATGATGATATTGCCGGACTCACTCATTGTTATGATGTTTCTTTCCATGCTCATGACACCGTTATACCGTTAAACGTCTTACTCAGTTTATCGCCGAACATCGTCAGGTCGGTATTCAGCTTCTGCGTGGTAATCTTCGCGTATATCTGGGTCGTGACAATGTTCGTATGTCCCAATACACGGCTCACGCTTTCGATTGGCATTCCTTTGGTCAGAGCCAGCGTTCCGAATGTATGCCTCGCGCAATGGTACGAGATTTGCTTCTCTATGCCGCATTCACTGATAACCTTTTTCAACTGCTTGCACATCGTCCAGTAGTTGATTTTCCCAAACACGGACTTGTCTCCCGAACGGTTCTTGTAGCGTTCGATTATCTGCATGGGAATATCAAGCAGTTTCACTTGGAACGGGACATCGGTCTTGTGCCGCTTGCCGATTATCCATTTCTCGCCGTTCACTTCCACGATTTCATCCGTAGTCAGTTCCTTCATGTCCACAAAACTAAGGGCGGTGAAGCAGGCGAAGATGAAAAGGTCACGCACCAGTGTGAGTGTGGGATTTTCAAACTCGTGTGTCATGATGGTCTTTATCTCGTCCTCCGTCAGATACTCCCGTTCCTTCACGTTCGGGCTGATATGGAACTGTGCAAAAGGGTTTCTCGGTATCAGCCCGTTATAATGCGCCCGCATCACCACGCCTTTCAGCCACATGCAGTTGAGCCATATCGTGGCGTTCTTCAACCCCCGTTCGGCAGTGAGATATGCCGCGAACTCCTTGATGAAGTCGGGTGTCAATTCGAGCATCGACATATCCGTGCGCTTGTAGAACGACTTGATGAAAGCCGCCACATGGTTCCTCGCACGCATCATCACCTTGTATGTGCCGATGGTGCGGTCTTTTCCCACACGTTTGAGGAAGTTGGCGCAATCCTTGTCAAACGCCCGGATAAGCGTTTCATACTCGCTGCCGATTCCCTGATAGGCGTTGCGCACCATTTCCGCCGTCACGAACGCCTCTCGGTCGGAAAGTTTCTGGTAGTGCTTGATGATTTGTGCCTTGATGTTGTCAAGGGCGAGGTTGATGTCCCGTGCCCCTTGGCTCTTGCCTTTCGCCCTGTTCCCTTTCACGTCCCAAAGCGTCTTCGAGATGTTCTGTTTGCAACTGAACTGCGCCACAGTTCCGTTGATTGTCACCCGCCCCATAATAGGGACGATACCGTTCTTCTCCTTGCTGCCGTTCACGTAGAACAGCACTTTGAATGTGCTTCTTGCCATACTCGTCTTTTTTTGATTGCAAAATTAAGTATCAACGAGTTAGACCTTGTAAGCCAAACACAGCCATACGGAGAAAATGTCAGTGCCACGTGTTAAAAATAGCATTTCACCGGGTAATGATTTGAAAACCTAACGGCTTCATAAATCCGCTTTCCTTTGCCTTACCCCGTTTTTTCGTCTGTCCTCTTTTGTCCTCGCAAATGCCTTATAAACAGGCGTTACGAAGACTTTTCGACCTTTTTATTAGCCTTTTCCAGAGATTTTCCGTAAGTTTG
>NZ_RAYG01000073.1:0-2495 GCF_003670185.1 Parabacteroides sp. CH2-D42-20
ACCTCCACGTTTCCATCATTTCTGAAGCGCCGTTCTCTCTCGAATGCGGGTGCAAAAGTAATGCTATAAAACATACGGTCCAAATTTATCGGGCATTATTTTTCAAGTTTTTTTTCAAGACTTAACAAGTTATATAATGTACGTACGATAAAACACAATATATAGTATCCTTTTTTCCTAAATCCACTCATACCCCCTCCTATTTAAATAAAATCTGTTTTCTGTTCACCCCATGTTTTTTTAATGAAAGATGTATGAATCCCTTCGTACGATAAAGGATCGCCTGATCAAAATTCAGACAGCTTGCCACCAAGTCCTCCAATAGTCGGTTGCGATCCACCGTGTAAATGTCTACCGCCTCCCCCTTCATATGTTGCGAGCTAGGGGCACCTCCCAACAATCGGTTTAACTCTTCGCTTCGATAGCCACTCATGATATACATAGGCTGTCGATGATATATACGCAAAGGTTCCAACAACCGTACCGTTAGATTCCGTATCGCCGGTATTACCTCCGAAGGTAACGCATTATTAAGTCCAAGTTCCACCGCCATCGCACTATAAACAAACTCGTCCATACGAAAATGCTCTGTCAATCTCTTCTCATCCTTTTCCATCTTAACTCAAATTTTCAATTTTCAATCCTTAATTTTCAATTTATAAGAGTAGTCCACCCCAAACAACGCACCGGCAAACGTACAGATCTCCCCAAATGCGACCAGCACGCTGTTATCTATCTCACCGGAAGGAGCCACCCAAAAACCACAGAATACTAAGGCAAGGCCGGCCACGCAAAGCAGCACGGCCATTACCAGTTGCACGTTAAATCTCACTCGGGCTATCACTATCAGAGCCACCAGCCTCCGCAGTGGCACCATCTTGGGAGATCCGTGAGTACTCCAGTGTCTTCTTCGTATCCTTCAACTCACCTCCCGGAGTGAAAATGATACGCGGCGGGCGCAGCATACTCGAATTGAAATCCTTTTTATCTGTTACACCATCACTACTCACCGAGATCCGAAAACTCCCAAAATCGCCGAACTTTACGATACGACCCTCCTGAAGTTCCATATCTAATACGAAATTAAGGTTATCCAATACCGCCTTCACATCTGCCGACGACACCGTACTACGTGCCGAGATCAACTTACATAGCGTTTTCATACTAGAGGTACCATTCGTTTTCGACACCGCATAAAACTTTTTCTCTGAATCCTTCTCACCCGGCTTCGACGGACGCAACACCAACTTAAAACCTTGTGCCATATCTTTTAATTTTTATGGTTATATACCCCTTATGGAGCACGACACAAAGGTAAGATGGCCCAGAAGAGACGAACGTCCGTAGTTTTATCCATCAAACAAGTAATATTCAACTAATTAAAAATAAAAAAGCCCCAAAATTCCCCTTTTCAAAGACAACAAAAACCTGCTATTCTTAACTAACATTCAAATCCATATCTCTTTTAAAACTCATCCGTCACCTCCCTCTTTCCGGCAAGCACCAAGACTGCTTCCGCAGAATGCCCCGCCTCTCGCAAATGAGAAGCCAAGCTACGCACCGAGTCCGGAAAATCAAACCCCATCAACAGGCAAGAGGCCATCTCCAAGGAGGAAGGAGGGGTCTCTCGATCCGTAAACTCCACGAGTTTCACTAGCTCCAACAAGAGTTCCGGACGAAATGGGGAATACAACAAATCACCACGCACCGTATACTTACGTATATAACACCGTTCGCACTCCCGGTCATGCTCCATATACTTCCGGATAAATTTACGGTACGCCCCGGGCATCTTCCTATAATAATCTCCATATCCCAAACTACACACATCCATTTTCCAAGACTCCCGCTCATCCGGCCCCAACGTTACCAAGAACGCGTCAAAATTCTTCACCGTGGGCTTATGCCCCAATCTCTCTCTCAAACGCTCATAGATCTTTTTCATCATGCGAACACAGGGGGAATGTTTATCCCTGCGCCGCATATGGCCGGACACCGTACTTACATACGGATTTTCAAATACATATATAAAAACAGAACCGGCCTTCTAAATCCCTTTACGGGAAAAGAAGACCGGTACAAAACCTTGACCTTATATCGATTCTACAAAATCTCTATCATCCTATCTTTTCATCACAAAACCCACATGGTTCTTTCTCTTTTCTTGCAAATGCCTCTAGGGAGGCTCTTCTTTTTTGACGCTATATTTAAATCAACATTAATAGCATAGGCCCTCACGGATAAATCCATAATTTACTTTTTATTTCGCTCTATTCATCCAACACCTCATATTTAGAATGCTGGCTCTTGAACTCAGGAACGATCTCCTTCATCCGCTTCACGATCTGCATATCCCCCTCCACGGCACAAGCACGTACCAAGGCATCAATCCGCAGATTGGCGTCAGCATAGTCATATGCACGGACTTGGGCGATCTTGATCTTCGGATGAAAAGTAGGCTTGGAGGTTTCCTCCTCATTGAGTACCTCCTCATA
>NZ_RAYG01000074.1:0-2430 GCF_003670185.1 Parabacteroides sp. CH2-D42-20
CCATCAAATATTCACCACGGATAGTTTCCTTGAACATCAAGCTATCAGCTGAATTATCAACGTTCTCACCAAGAAGTTCATTATTGAATTGACGATACAACGGAGTCTCGTCCAGAGCGATAGCGAATGCGGAAGTACGAGTCTCACCCATTACCTGAGCTTTCAAAGTAGCGGAAGCATCATAATCGGAAACACCTGCTTTATGAGTGCTGATAGCACCTGCGGAAGTAGCCTCAAGGATAGCATAGTAATGGTTACCCTCAATATGGTTGTTCTCCTTGAAGTAAACAGAGTCATTCGTAGTATTAGGATAATACTTACTCAATTTATACTTAGACTCTACCGCTACGTTATGATTACGGAAAGTAGTCTCACCATTAGTAATGATATACATCGTTCTTACCGGTCTCACCAAGCCAGGGATACGACCCGTGATCTTCTTGTCCGCATTACCGGAAACCTCCTCAGAAGGATTATAGCCATAAGCATGTTCTTTGTAAGAAGACTTAAGAGTGAACGCTTTCTTACCCTCTAACACATTCATCGTAGAATCCTTAACACCGATAAATTTATCAGATGCGTACGGATGCCAGTAGTTGAAAGTATATTTGTTCGTGATCAACTCATCATTAGTCAGATGCTTATAACCCACATACTTATCAGTATAGATTTCTTTAGCGACTGGGATAAATTCCAAAGAGTCACCAAAACTAGCAGCATACATATAAGTAGCCCCCGCATTTTTATTCAATTGGAGAGTCGCATCAGCAGCCGTACCGTCATTATACTCACGGTTATACAAATCTACAGCAGAAACCTTATTCTTATCTGTTACGTTCTTCTTCAACACAACCCATTGATAAGCAGGCATATGAGTAGCATCTTGAATATCCAAAGTCACCCACTCGTATTTACTAGATGCAGATTCATTATAAAGCGGAGCAGCATAGTACTTACCAGTCTTAGCATTTCTGATTACATAAACACCATCATCAACAGTTGTCTTTGTAGTAGGCAAAACTTTGCAACCTGCGAAACCTAACTCAATCTTAGTATTTTGAGCCGCATCTACCGTCAAGATACGAACCTTGTCTTTCAGCAACTCTTGCAAAGAGATATGCTGATTTTGCATAGCTGTAGTAACAGTAACATCTTTCCAATACGTCTCACTTGTTTTTAACAAAGATTGTTTAACCTGAATCTCCAAGCTGTCATTTGAAGGCCAATATGTAAACATAAATTTATATTGGTCTGATAAATCTGTAGCATTGATAGAATCTTTCGGAGTAGCATGATTCTTAGTACCAGTCTTATAAGTATCCTTTAAGTTGCTCCAGTTATAAGCCAAGAACTTAGCTCCACCCACAGCATTCGTATAAGCAGTATCTACGTACAAGTAAGAAGAGTCGGCTCTCAATACATGGAAATAATTAGCAGTTCCAGAAGCTTCAACCGTGAACTTCTTCTCGGTAAAGTAGTTTACCGCTCCATCTCCTAATACATCCGGAGTAAACTTCAATGTGATACCAGCTTTCTTATCTTGGGTACCAAAGATCGTATTCAATTCATCAGCACCTGAGACAACGATCGAAGCGGCCTCTACCAACTCAAATTCAGTGAAACCAGCGGCAGTAATACCAGCTGTAGTAGCTATAGTTTTAACCATTTCTACATCGCCACTAGTATTCACCTTCAAACCGATTACAGAGTCATTCGTGAAATAAGAATAGAGAACGGATTTCTCCACACCATTCTTAAATACAGGAGAGAATTTCCAACCGGAAAGATCACCACCGACAACAGCAGGTACAGCAGCTAACGGAGCCGCCGCCTTACCTTTGATCGTGCTGATCTCAAGACCTAAAAACTTTCCGATCTTGTTCGTGAAATCATACTTAGGATTCTGTCCTTGATTCTCGGCATCAACCGTTACACACCACATTGTACCTCCTAAATTTGCGGAAGAGTGAGAAACCATTTTGATTTCATCTTCGTGAGTCGTGGAATTTTCGGTAATACTCAAGAAAGCAGAACCTGCCTTAAGCTGATAAAGACCGTTATTCGCTCCTTGATTCAGCTTAACAGCACCATTAGCCGTCACCGCACCCAGAAGCGCAGCACCAGCCAAAAGAGTAGAAAACTTTTTGTTCATAATTCTAAAATTAATATTAATACTAGTGTTTATTAAGATAATCAGCTCATTACGTTATCGTATCGATTGCTTTGTCATTCAAAAACGACTAGTTTAAACGAAGGTTTTAATCTTGCGTTTTATAAGGGGTAAATAGAAAGGTTTGTTGAAGGAATCGCTTGTTTCGTAAAGGATAACCTATCCTATTGATAAGAAAGAGAATAAGCAGTAAAAAAATAGCCCGGAAGGGTTGCAAGTATCGAAGAAACGCGTACCTTTGCAAATGACTAAAAGAATCG
>NZ_RAYG01000075.1:0-2260 GCF_003670185.1 Parabacteroides sp. CH2-D42-20
AGAGGGTATCTTGAAGCACTTAAAAAGGTGGAACTTCCAACTACACAGGTGATATTCTGGGACTTGACAAATGAGACGGAAGAACAAGTAACAATTACGAAAAGACAAAGTGAAATCATTATAGCTACATCTGATTACAGCATGTCTGTTGCCAAAACAAATATTGAATTAGGCAAGGGGTTGATAACCAATGATAAGTTTGAGAAAGTCCCCCTTTATGTAACAGATGCCGACTTGTTCTATGATGCGGATATTACGCTGAAAGACCTGAACGGAAACATAGTGAAAAAAGGAACTCCCAATGTCTATGTTCCAGTGGATTCCGCAAACGGTTATTGGCAATGGGCTACTTATCATGAGTATAACTTGAATGCCATTGTAAAAGAGGAGCAACAATTAGTCATAGAGAATGTACAAGTTAAACGGTTTGATTCTTTGCAAGAGTTTGCCCAATACAGGGGAGTGAACAATGTATTAAGCCGTGGTTTCAACGGATTGGAGAAAGCTGGTAACGCAGCTTTGGCTACACAACATGAGTTTTATACTAAAGTGTTCCAAAAGGCTGTTGAGCTAAAAGCGAATATCAGTGTTGTTACCAAATACTACAATTTCGGTAAGACAATAAAACCGAAAGTATGGAACAGTGCCGTATTAGGTATAGTGGAAGAGAATTTTATTGAATATGACTTGGAGATTGGCGATGAGATAATCGAAACTCTGCAAAATATGGACTTCACAGAGAAAACTATCAAGAATCGCTATCTGATTGACGCTATTACCCGATTTGCCAACTATAAACCACAGGGTAAAGAAAAGATGATTGGAATCGCAGAAACCATTAGCACGATCAAGTCATTAAGCAGCGAAAGCGTAAGAATAATCAATATGGTAACATCTGACCATATTAACGTAATCTATACAGAGCTATTTACCCAATATTTAAATGGCAAAGGTCTCTTAAATAAAGAACAAGCCGCATAAATCACGCACAAAAGGACTCATGTGACAGGTGAGTTTCCATACCCAAAATTTAGGGGTTCGGTCTCAATCCGAACCCTGTCTCTCAAATATCCAGAGGCTTCATCCAAGTAAAAGGATAGACTGCCAACTTTTTATTGAAGCGGATAATAAACTCCTATTTCTCTTACTTGGTTACAGCCCAAAGGAAAATCAAGAGATAAGGATTACCTATGGCTTGTATTTTCTTTTTCAGGGGATTTTTTGTGACTGGCTATATAAAAGTAAAATCTTCCAAAAATCCCCTGAAACTGGAACAAGTAAAAGATAAGCATCCATAAATAGCCCTATTCTTCTTACTTGGATAGTCTCAACCCAAATAAAAGAGAAATGGGCACTTCCATTTCTGAAAGCACCCATAATATTATCATGGCATAACGAATGTATATTCTTCTTTACTTGGTGAATCCATCTGAATGTTCAGCATTTTGGCTATATAGTTCAGGCTATAGATATGGTCCTCTTTCACCTTGTCAAGCCGTCTATTTAAGGCGTTTTTCAAATTGTCATCCACAAAATGATTCATGATTTTTCGAATCACCTGTCCGTCATATCTGGGAGGATATATATCATGATCCAGACAGCAGGAACGGATAATATCATATTGTTCCACATAGATACCGTGTTCTTCCGCATTCAGGTCTGGAATATCCAAACCATCACCAAGTAAGATGTTAGAATCCATAATGGTATGTCTGATCGTGGATTTCCCCTCGTACCTCACTTTATCGTCCGTTATCAAGCCGTAATCAATGGCTTTCTGGTGCAACCCGTTTTTGCCTTTCAGGGTGGAATAGCCAACTTTCAATTTATTGGAGATTTCCAACAGGTTATAAAAGCAGGTATTTGTACTATTCAAGCATAAGCATTTAAGTAACAGGACATACCCTATTACACCTACAGGAATATCCTTTTCCAACAGTTCCTTGCGAATCGTGAAATAGTTGGAATCTGGCACATTGAGCAAATACTCATTCTGCCTTCTGGGTAATCCGTCCTCATTCTTGAAATAACGTGTCATACAGGATCGTATGAATCCAACCTTTTTGAAAACGGAAATATAGTCTTGTATCTTACTTGGTGAACACTGGCAATAGTCAGCGAGAGTATCTTGGTGTATATGGGATTCACCTGTCACGAAATCAGACTTGAAAGAGAAACAGGCGGCTACATAGGCTTGGTTATGGTTGAGTTTAAGGAAAATATTCTTGTCTAAGTTTCTGTAATTCATATTAGATATGTT
>NZ_RAYG01000076.1:0-2227 GCF_003670185.1 Parabacteroides sp. CH2-D42-20
GTCTGCACTATCTGCTTGGTGGTGTTGATGATACCCTGTGCCAAGTTGCCGGGGTCTGACACCACCCACTGTGCGGACGCCTTGCCGATGAAGCAAAGGCATACCGCCAAAAGGAGAATTGTTTTCTTCATGTTCCTAATTTTTAAGTTGTTGATGATTGGGGACTGCGTTTGCTTTCCGCAAGCCGCTTGATAGCCAGTTCAAGGTTGCCGTCCAGCTTCTCGGCGAGGGCGAACAGTTCCATTTTCTCGCTTTCCTCTGTCGTGAACGTGAAATATTCTTCCAACGAAACTTCCGTGGCATATACCGCCGACTGCGTGCCACCCAGTGAGAAGAAAACTTCCTTGTACTTCCGTCCGGGATGGTTCGCCATGTTGATAGACAATATCTGCGAACGCTCCTTGTCGGTCAGTCCAAGCAGGTTTTGTATGCTGTCAAACTTGTTGAGATATTTTCGCTGGTCTAACAAAATCTTGCAGTCCGAGTTATTGATGATACTCTCTTTCACTATGGGCGAGGAAATAATATCTTCCACTTCCTGCGTTACCACAATCGCTTCCCCGAAATACTTCCTGACGGTTTTGTACAAATATTTTATGTAATCCGCCATGTTCGCCGATGCAATCGCTTTCCACGCTTCCTCGATTAGTATTAACTTCCTTATTCCCTTTAACTTGCGCATCTTGTTGATGAACGCTTCCATGATGATGATAGTCGTTATCGGGAATAAAATCTTGTGGTCTTTGATGTTATCCAATTCAAAGACAATGAAGCGTTTATGCAGCAAATCCAGCTCCTTGTCAGAGTTCAACAGGTAATCATATTCACCGCCACGATAGTACGGTTCAAGCACGTTCAGGAAGTTGTCAATGTCAAAATCCTTTTCCCTGACGTTCTTCTGTTCAAGCTGTCGGCGGTAATCATCCCTAACAAACTCGTAGAACGTGTTGAAGCAGGGCGTTACCGATTTATCCCTCGTGATACGTTCGATATAGGCACTTACCGCATTGGACAACGCCACTTCTTCCGACCGCTTGGGGGCTTCATCGTCCCGCTTCCACAGGGTGAGTATAAGGGTTTTTATACTCTCTTTTTTCTCGATGTCAAATACCCCGTCCTCGACATAGAACGGGTTGAACGCTATCGGGTTCTCGTTGGTGTAGGTGAAATAAATCCCGTCCTCGCCGTGCGTGCGGTTGTGGATAAGCTGGGACAGCCCCAAGTAGCTGTTACCCGTATCGACCAGCAGCACGTGCGCCCCCTGCTCGTAATACTGGCGCACCATGTGGTTGGTGAAGAAAGACTTCCCGCTACCGCTCGGCCCAAGTATAAACTTGTTTCTGTTGGTCGTTATGCCTTTCTTCATGGGCAAATCCGATATGTCGATGTGCAGCGGGCGACCGCTTACCCTGTCCACCATTTTGATGCCGAACGGCGAAAGCGAACTCTTGTAGTTCGTTTCTTCCACGAACAGGCAGAGAGCCTGCCCCAAGAACGTGTAGAAACTTTCCTCTGCGGGGAAGTCGGCTTCGTTGCCGGGTATGCCCGCCCAAAAGAGCGTGGGCGTGTCGGTGGTGTTGTGGCGTGGCTTGCACTCCATGAGTGCAAGCTGGCTTCCCACATCGTTGCGTATGCGTTTGAGTTCGTCCCTGTTGTCACTCCATGCCATGACGTTGCAGTGGCAGCGCACCGAGATAAGCCCCTTGCTGTGGGCTTCGTTCAGGTACTCGTCTATCCACTCCTTGTTCACTTGGTTGGCACGGGAGTAGCGGGAGAGCGATTGCATATTCCGGGCGGTCTGCTCGAAGTTCTTCAGGTTTTCGGCGTGGTCGTCTATAAAGATGAATTGGTTATAGACATGGTTACACGACAACAGCACGCCCACCGGGGCGGCGAATGACAGTCGGCAGTCGCTCCGGTCAGTGGACAGCTTCTCAAATCGGCAGTCCGTCCCGACCTTTCCGGGCAAATCTTCCACGTCCGAAAGCGTGTGCAGGCACAGTATATCGTCCCCGACACGCATTTCTTCCGGGTACAGCCCGATGTCTTTCAGGCAGGTGGTATCTGTCTGCGAGAGCGAGAAGTATTTCTCGATGATGCCCGCCTTTCCGTCCTGCCCGGTGATTTCCGATGCCGCCAGCCGGGTAAGCGTGACAAAACCGCTGTCGTTCATAATCCTTTCAAACTGCCCGACCGCTTCGATGAACTTTGCCGCCGCTTCCTTGTC
>NZ_RAYG01000077.1:0-2227 GCF_003670185.1 Parabacteroides sp. CH2-D42-20
GTCTGCACTATCTGCTTGGTGGTGTTGATGATACCCTGTGCCAAGTTGCCGGGGTCTGACACCACCCACTGTGCGGATGCCTTGCCGATGAAGCAAAGGCATACCGCCATAAGGAGAATTGTTTTCTTCATGTTCCTGATTTTTAAGTTGTTGATGATTGGGGATTGCGTTTGCTTTCCGCAAGCCGCTTGATAGCCAGTTCAAGGTTGCCGCCCAGCTTCTCGGCGAGGGCGAACAGTTCCATTTTCTCGCTTTCCTCTGTCGTGAACGTGTAATATTCTTCCAACGAAACTTCTGTGGCGTACACCGCCGACTGCGTGCCGCCCAGCGAGAAGAAAACTTCCTTGTACTTCCGTCCGGGGTGGTTCGCCATGTTGATAGACAATATCTGCGAACGCTCCTTGTCGGTCAGTCCCAAGAGGTTCTGTATGCTGTCGAACTTGTTGAGATATTTTCGCTGGTCTAACAGAATTTTGCAGTCCGAGTTGTTGATGATACTCTCTTTCACTATGGGGGAAGAAATAATATCCTCAATCTCTTGCGTGACTACAATCGCTTCCCCGAAATATTTTCGGACTGTTTTGTAGAGGTAGCGGATATAGTCAGCCATGTTCGCCGATGCAATCGCTTTCCACGCTTCTTCAATTAGTATTAACTTCCTTATTCCCTTTAACTTACGCATCTTATTGATGAATGCTTCCATGATGATGATAGTCGTTATTGGGAATAAAATCTTGTGGTCTTTGATATTATCCAATTCAAAGACTATGAAGCGTTTATGCAGCAAATCCAGCTCCTTGTCGGAGTTCAGCAGGTAGTCGTACTCTCCGCCACAATAGTACGGTTCAAGCACGTTCAGGAAATTGTCTATGTCAAAATCCTTTTCCCTGACGTTCTTCTGTTCAAGCTGTCGGCGGTAATCATCCCGGACAAACTCGTAGAACGTGTTGAAGCAGGGCGTTACCGACCTGTCGCCCGTGATACGTTCGATATAGGCACTTACCGCATTGGACAACGCCACTTCTTCCGACCGCTTGGGGGCTTCATCGTCCCGCTTCCACAGGGTGAGTATAAGGGTCTTGATACTCTCTTTCTTTTCGATGTCAAATACCCCGTCCTCGACATAGAACGGGTTGAACGCTATCGGGTTCTCGTTGGTGTAGGTGAAATAAATCCCGTCCTCGCCGTGCGTGCGGTTGTGGATAAGCTGGGACAGCCCCAAGTAGCTGTTACCCGTATCTACCAGCAGCACGTGCGCACCCTGCTCGTAATACTGGCGCACCATGTGGTTGGTGAAGAAAGACTTCCCGCTACCGCTCGGTCCAAGTATGAACTTGTTTCTGTTCGTCGTGATGCCTTTCTTCATGGGCAAATCCGATATGTCGATGTGCAGCGGGCGACCGCTCACCCTGTCCACCATTTTGATACCGAACGGCGAAAGCGAACTCTTGTAGTTCGTTTCTTCCACGAACAGGCAGAGAGCCTGCCCCAAGAACGTGTAGAAACTTTCCTCTGCCGGGAAGTCGGCTTCGTTGCCGGGTATGCCCGCCCAAAAGAGCGTAGGCGTGTCGGTGGTGTTGTGGCGTGGCTTGCACTCCATTAGCGCAAGCTGGCTTCCCACATCGTTGCGTATGCGTTTGAGTTCGTCCCGGTCGTCACTCCATGCCATGACGTTGCAGTGGCAGCGCACCGAGATAAGCCCCTTGCTGTGGGCTTCGTTCAGGTACTCGTCTATCCACTCCTTGTTCACTTGGTTGGCACGGGAGTAGCGGGAGAGCGATTGCATATTCCGGGCGGTCTGCTCGAAGTTCTTCAGGTTTTCGGCGTGGTCGTCTATGAAGATGAACTGGTTATAGACGTGGTTACATGACAACAGCACGCCCACCGGGGCGGCAAAACTTAACCTGCAATCGCTTCTGTCTGTGGACAGCTTCTCAAATCGGCAGTCCGTCCCGACCTTTCCGGGCAAATCTTCCACGTCCGAAAGCGTGTGCAGGCACAGTATATCGTCCCCGACACGCATTTCTTCCGGGTACAGCCCGATGTCTTTCAGGCAGGTGGTATCTGTCTGCGAGAGCGAGAAATATTTCTCGATGATGCCTGCCTTTCCGTCCTGCCCGGTGATTTCCGATGCCGCCAGCCGGGTAAGGGTGACAAAACCGCTGTCGTTCATAATCCTTTCAAACTGCCCGACCGCTTCGATGAACTTTGCCGCCGCTTCCTTGTC
>NZ_RAYG01000008.1:0-163230 GCF_003670185.1 Parabacteroides sp. CH2-D42-20
GCCGCCTCACCGGTTCTCGTTCCACTCAAAAAAGGAAATAAATAAAGGGATTCCTTTGCCGTACAAGCGGACAACTCCTCCAGCAGCCGCAACGCCCCGGAGGGAATCTCCAACTGTATGAGAGATCCGCTCTTTTGTCGGTGATACTGCAATATCCCATCCCGGATATTCTCCCATTTCAAATGCGCAAGATCCACAAACGCTATCCCGCTGAACGCGAACATCAACCGAACGGTCAACTGTACACGCCGCAAGGATTGATCCTCCAATTCAGCGTTAAACATACGCTCCAGCATCTCTCGCGGCAACGCCTTCTTCCGCTTGCTTTCAACGCCCGTGAAGACATCTTTGAACAGGTTGGGTACAAAGGGAGCCTCGTCCGCTTCCACGGCCAAGTTATAAATGTGACGGATCCGGCGCATATAGGTGGACACCGTATTCAACGAACGGCCCCCACCCAACAACCATGACTGATAGCACAAGAGCGTATCCCTATTAATATAGGAATAAGGTATCTTCTCCATACCGCAGAAACACTTGAACGAGTTCAAGGCATCTTGATAACTCTTCGCCGTGGAATAATGCTTTTTTTCACGCAGACGAGCTATGTAGACTAACAGGCCCATAACAAAATCTTCTTCTTTTTTCATATCTTCTCCTTAATAAAAAGGCCAAAAATACTACCTTTGCCCACTATTAATTAAGTAAACCATATTTAGAGTAAAAACATTACCATGAAGAGATTTTGGAGTATTCCACTTATGCTCATGCTATTCGCATGCCAAACTCCCAAAGAGAGTAGAGAGGAATTATCGCTTGCCGGTTGCTGGGAATTACGATTGGATTCAACAGATGTCACCGAGCAAGTTCAATTACCGGGTACCACGGACACCAACCAAAAAGGATACCCTAACAATGACAAGGAGGAGACAACTCATTTGTCTAGGCCCTTCCGCTATCAAGGTAAGGCTTGGTATCAGAAAGAGATCACGATTCCGGAGAACTGGGAAGGCAAGAGCATTTGGTTAATCTTGGAGCGAACAAAACCGACCCAAATATGGGTAGATAGCATATATGTCGGTTCATCCGACCATATTTCCACCCCTCAAGAATACGATCTGTCCGCATATCTCCGGGCTGGGAAGCATCACTTGACTATTCTTGTCGATAACGGTTTGAGCGTACCGCCCCAATTATTGGACAATTCACACGCTTATACGGAATCCACGCAGACAAACTGGAACGGTATTATCGGAGACCTAAAATTGGAAGCCCGTCCGCAATTCCATATCCGCCGGATACAAGTATATCCACATGCGGATCAAAAAACGGTGGACGTAAAAATAAAGCTTTCAAATCCATTCGAGCAAATGATAGTAGCCGCCGTTCAAATAGAGATGGAGGCTTTCAACACAGGCTTAGAGCACCATATCAAATTCAATAAGAATATCGTAGTTCAACAAGATGAGATCGTATTCCAAATACCAATGGGTGATGACGCCTTGGAATGGAGCGAGTTCTCCCCTACCTTGTATCGCTTGACAGCGAACATCCAAGGAGAGAATATCCAAGATAGCCAAAGTACTACTTTCGGGTTAAGAGATTTCAAAGCAGAAGGAACACAATTCAACATCAACGGATTGACCACCTTCCTTCGTGGAAAACATGATGCTTGCGTATTCCCGCTTACAGGCCATGTACCGATGGATACCGCAGCATGGAGACGCTATTTCCGGATCGCCAAGGAATACGGTATCAATCACTGCCGTTTCCATTCATGGTGTCCTCCTAAAGCTTGTTTCGAGGCGGCCGATATCGAAGGTTTTTACCTCCAACCGGAACTACCTTTCTGGGGAAAGATGGAAAAGGGCGATACCACTTTGATCCATTTCCTCACCAAAGAAGGATTACAAATACAGGAGGCTTATGGGAATCACGCCTCTTTCGTCATGATGGCGATCGGCAACGAGCTTTCCGGGGATCAAGACGCGATGGTAGACATGATCGCCCGTTTCCGTAGTGAGGACGGACGGCATTTATACGCATCTGGATCGAATGACTATCTAGGCTTCAACGGCCCCGCGGCGGGTGACGATTACTTCACGACCTGTCGAGTCCCCGGCGCTAACGTATTCAGCAACCATACCCGGGGTTCTTTCTCTTTCGCAGACGCGGAGGACGGCGGTTATATCAACCATACCTATCCAAACTCGGTCATGAATTTCGAATCCGCTATCGAACAATGTTCATTGCCTATCATCGGACACGAGACCGGGCAATTCCAATGTTATCCGAATTATGAGGAAATCAAAAAATATACCGGGGCACTAAAACCTTGGAATCTGGAGATATTCCGCAAACGACTGGGCGAGTCCGGTATGGCCGGACAAGCGGATGATTTCTTCAAGGCTTCCGGTAAATGGATGGCGCAACTTTACCGGGCCGAGATGGAAATGGCGTTCCGTACTCCGGGAATGGCCGGCTTCCAATTATTGGATTTACAGGATTATCCGGGACAGGGCACGGCGTTAGTCGGTATCTTGGACGCATTTATGGATAATAAGGGCTTGATAACCGCCGAGGAATGGAAAGAATCTTGCGATGATGTCGTATTATTGGCTCTCCTGCCTAAATTCTGTTACTCCGGGAATGAGGCGCTCAAAGGCTCCATCAAGGTAGCGAACTATACACCTACCGCTTTAAAAGGGAAACATCTAACTTGGACCTTGACGAATAGTCAAGATCAAGTAATCGCCCAAAACAACATACCGCTGCAAATCAATCAAGGGACGTTGGCCGAGGTAGACCCATTAAATATCGCTTTACCTGCCATTCAAGAGGCTGAGACCTATACTTTACGGCTGGCGATCGAGGGCACGGATTATCACAATCATTATCCGTTATGGATTTATCCGGAACATAATAACGTGCAAATCCCTACGGATATCAATGTTATTAAGAAATGGGATAAACAGGCCGAGAACTTATTGGCGAACGGGGCGAAAGTATTGTGGTTCCCGGATGCCAAGACTTACAAGAGCGTGACGGTAGACGGGTTATTCCAGACAGATTACTGGAATTACCGGATGTTTAAGTCCATCTGCGAATGGGTAAAGAAACCGGTCTCTCCGGGTACCCTCGGATTATTAATGAATCCCTCTCATCCGGCTTTCACTCATTTCCCGACGGATTTCCATACAAACTGGCAATGGTTCACGATGATAAAGAATAGCCATCCGTTGATACTAGACCAGCTTCCGGATAATTACAGGCCAATCGTACAAGTGATCGATAACGTGGAGCGTAATCATAAATTAGGGATGATCCAAGAATTCAATGTCGGCCCGGGTAAGTTATTAATCTGTATGACAGACTTGGAAACCCAACAAGAATACCCGGAAGCCCGCCAATTATACCATAGCTTATTAAGTTATATGGATTCCTCCGAGTTCTCGCCTCAGATGACATTAACGCCCGCTCAATTGATCGAGTTATTCACGCATCAAGTCGGAGATTCGAAGATTAAGGAATTAGGGAATATCTCGTATGATGAGTAAGCATCGCATAATATTCCCTATATTTGCCAAAATTCAATATCATTTACCTTTAAGAGAATGACAGCTTAAATACGAACAATATAAAATCGAAAGGAAATGTACAAGATACTAACTCCCAACCAAGCGATTCCTAAGGCTTACCTTCACGACAAACCCGATGTTCAAGAGGTAATGGCTTTTAAGTCCGCCATGAAGGAACTGCTTATGCGCATAAACCCTTCTGAGCATGAAGAATTCAACAAGAATCTTGTGGCAGAGTTTTTCAATCAAAGCCTTTATCGTGACAAGAGCTATATGGTTAATACCTATAACGTAACCGACCTTGCCATATATGCAGAAATGGAGACCCATAATGAGCACCCGGTTGTTCTATTTGAGTTTAAAGGTCCCGGACGACCGGATATGGTGACGAGAAATGATCTTAAAAAAAAGGCTCTTTATGAGTTGATTCTATACTATATCCGCGAAGAGATAGCAAAACGAAACACAGATATCAAACATCTCATCATTACTGATTGCGAGGAATATTTTGTCTTTGAGAAGAATTTATTCTATCAATTGTTTGCCCGTAACAAACGTTTCGTAAAGAATGTCTTGGAGGCAGATTCCGGAAATGACAAAACCGACTATATATACAATGCCATCATCAAACCCGAAGTGGAGAAGGTGGAACATCGCCTGCAATTTATCTATGTTGACATAAGAACATTTGACAGTAAGCTACAAAGCAATGATATTGTCAATAACAAATCGTTCATCGCCACATACAAACTTTTCTCTCCAACCCACCTTTTAAAACGTCCATTTAACTCTGACCATAATAGGCTGAATAAGAACTTTTATAGGGAGTTGCTTTATATTATGGGAGTTGAAGAAGTGATTGATAACGGTGTTCACAAGATTAAACGTTTTAAATCAGGCAAACAAAGTTTCTCTTTAGCAGAGCAAACCTATGCAAAACTGGAAGGATATTCACGCATAGCCAATGATGAAGAACGGTTTGACGCCGCTTTAGGATTGGTACTCGTTTGGATTAACCGTATATTGTTCCTAAAATTATTAGAGTCACAGCTTGTCTGTTTCAATAAGGGGCGTGATGTAAAGTTCTTAGATGTGATCCATATACAGGACTATGACGTACTGAATGACTTGTTTATGCAAGTGATGGCTAAACCTGTAACAGAAAGGATGGAAGAATTGAAGAACCAATTTCCCAATGTGCCATATCTGAACAGTTCCCTTTTTGAGTTGGCAAAGATAGAAGAAGACTTCTTCCCTATCAGCGGTATTCGCCTCGGAGATATAGATATTTATTACCAAACGGTACTAAAAGACGGGAAAGGAAGAAAAGTGACTGGCAGGAAACCCGTACTGGATTACCTGTTCTCGTTTCTCGATGCGTACGACTTCGGTGCGAATCAGAATCAAGAAAAGGAGGTTGTCAGGACAGAAAGTGACAAACTGATTGACGCATCGGTGTTAGGACTCATATTCGAGAAAATCAACGGCTATAAGGACGGCTCTTTCTTCACGCCGGGATATATAACGGAATATATATGTAACAAGACACTACGCCGGGCGGTTATAGACAAGTTCAATAAGGTAAAGGGATGGAAATGCGAGTGTTTTGAAGACCTGAAAGAGAAAATAGAATATGGGCAAAGGGATGTAAGAATTGAGGCTAACAAAATCATCAATTCTCTACGTATCTGCGACCCCGCCGTTGGTAGCGGCCACTTTTTGGTCTCTGCCCTGAACGAGATTATAGCCATTAAGAGTGAATTAGGCATATTACAAGACCGACAATCTCAGCCTAAGCGCATTCGGGATTATGAGATAAAAGTGGAATATGACGAATTGGTGATAGCTGACGAGGATGGTGATATATTTAAATACGATCCCTCCAATCCGTCAAGCCAATGCATACAAGAGACGCTATTTGAGGAGAAACGGACAATTATAGAGAATTGTCTCTTTGGTGTGGATTTGAATCCTAAGAGTGTAGATGTTTGCCGACTGCGTTTATGGATTGAGTTACTGAAGAATGCCTATTATTATAAGACAGAAACGGGAGAACGTCTGTTGCAAACCCTGCCTAACATTGACATTAATATCAAAGTGGGTAACTCATTAGCTTCTGTACATCCTGTATGCATCGGCAGGAAAATTACAGAAAGCGCAGGTATACAGAAATTGGTAAGAGAATATAAGGCGAATGTACGGGAATATAAGAATTGCCGTTCTAAAGCTACAAAAGTTCTGCTGAATAAAGACATACAAGACATAAAACACAAATTAGTACCTCCTGTTCAACTGGATGCATTTGGTAGCAATAACAAGCAAATCATTGCTACCCAAGAAGTATATAGGAAAACCTTGGAATGGATGATAGAGTTTCCCGAAGTGCTAAATGAAGAAGGGACATTTGAGGGATTTGATGTAATTGTAGGTAATCCACCATACATCAGCTTGGAGAAACTTCGCAGAGATACTTCCGTGTATGCACAAATGCATAGGACTGACGAGGGTGGAAATCCCGGACAGAAAACATACAATACGCTTGAGTCTCGTGGCGACATTTATACTCTTTTTGTTGAACGAGGTCTGCATTTGCTCCGTAAAGGAGGCTTGTTGTCATACATCATACCAAACAAGTGGGAAAAGGTAATGTATGGTCGCCCACTTCGTGAACTCTTCCGAAATACGAATCTAACTCATTTAATAGACTTTGGCGATAACCAGATCTTTGAAGATGCTACTACATACACCTGCATTATCCGAATGAGAAAGGAAAAACAGGATGGAAAACTTCTTGTGTCTACCATAGAAAAGATAAACTCTGAAATGATCCATGAGAATGTGGAAGAACAGAAAGAAATGTTTGACACTACAAAAATGAATGACGGTATTTGGGTTATATCCAGTCTGCACAACTTTAATATTATAGAAAAACTAAAGGCTCAAATGATTTCTTTGGGAGATTATGTCGGTGGGGAATCATATCGTGGTATACTCACAGGTTTGTCGAAAGCATTTAACATTCCCGTAGAAAAAGCAAATGAATTGATAACACAGGACATTCGTTCTGAGGAAATATTACGTCCATTCTTGCAGGGTAGAGGGCTTGTCGCTTATGGAGGAGCAAAGGCTGGTTCTTATTTGGTGTTTATTCCTAAAGGATTTACCGCTCTACAAATGGGTATTGACAGGGAGAGACAAGAACTGCCGTCAGAAACTGTTGCCTGGGACTGGTTTAAAGATAACTATCCAGCCATAGCCTCGTGGTTAAAACAATTCAAGAAAGAGGCTAAAGCTAGAACGGACAAAGGTGATTATTGGTGGGAATTACGTGCTTGTGCCTACTATAAAAAGTTCGCACAACCCAAAATTTTTTATCAAAAATTTCAGGTAAAGCCATGTTTCCTTTATGATAATAAACATTCATTATTTAATGATTCAATGTGGTTCCTATCTGTTCCCGACAAGTCATTGTTGGCTTTGCTATGTTCAAGAATAGGTTGGTGGCTTATCACGGAGTTTTGCCCTCGCATTCAGAATGGAGCGCAACTCATTTGGGATAATTTCCGTCAAATTCCCATTCCTCAAGAACTACCACAGGTATTGAATGAATATGCTGATAAAATGATGGCGGCAAGAAACGATGAAGCGGAATTTCTACGCTTATCAAAAGAGATAGATAATATTATCGCTACTCTGTATAATTTAACTGAAGAATTAAACTTCATCATTAACAATGATACCAAATGCCGTATGTATGATGAATTAAATGTACATGAATATGCAGAAAAAAAATAAAAGAGATCTATAATCAAACTAAAAATGGAAAGAAATAGTAATAAAATAATTGTATGTTTATTCTGTGGAGTCTTTGTTATAACATTAATAATGCTCATAGGATATTTGTGTTATTCATCTAAAACCCTCAAAGACTCTCAGGTAAAAATTGTAAATGAGCATATAAAGCACATCGCAAAGATTGATTCTATTTTCTATGACATGAAAACAGTGGTATTGAGCAATGATTCCGGAACTATAGTGAATGCTCCAGCCCTACTTTCTCAATTACAAAATGATTCGGCCCTGTTTAGACGTGAGATATCGCTTTCACAAGAAGAAGTGAATAATTTGGTAGCTTTACATATAAATAAAATAGATAATGATTATTCTCAGATTGGTATATGGGGAGGGTTATTGAGTATTATCTTTCTTATCTTCGGATTTTTTGCAATATTCAAAATAGAAGAAACAAAAACAGAAGCAAGAATAGTCTTGGAAGAAGTGGAAGAAAAAGGGGACGCTGCCACAGGAGAAATCAACAGGTTGCAAAGTCAAGCTTTTGAGTTAAACAGTTCTTTAACTTCTATTAGACAAAATGGGGACACTTTTATTGCTAATAAGACTAAAGAGTTTAAGGAAATAGTAAAAGGCATTCATAGTGCGCAAACACAATCAAATAAAAATTTAGAAAGAATAAACAAACTTCTTGAGGATATAGAAAATAAGAATAAGAAATATAATTGGTCTATAGAAACAATGGAAAATCAAATGAAACAATTAGAGGTACTAACAAGTATGTTGAAAGTGATTTTGGAAAATAACGGAAAGGAGGAATCCCATGAGTAATTTTATAAATAATGATCAGCCAAATGGCAACGTATATACTTATTTAGCACAAATTCAGTCAATATATTTACAATATATACAGATTAGAACACGACTTACTATGATAGATGATAATCTGAAAACATCAAGTGTTGAATTTGACAGATTGCCTACACAGCAGAATCTTTATGCTGTACAAAATGCTTGGAATCAAAAATTCACACTCATGCAACAGATTCCACACATAGTAAATAATATTGTTTCTAATCTTACAGAAGCAACGAAATTTGTTTTGTCGTCAATGCAATCAAACATTGCTGCAAACAACAGATTAGGTGCGACTCTCAATGATAATGCTATTGCGTCTATATGTTCATTTGTTGAGCAAGATCCACATCAGCTACACATACAAGAATTATATAAACAATATTGCATAACACAAAACGTTCCTATGCAACTGAGTGATATAGAAATTAGAGCACAAATGATGAGATTACTGTTACCTAATTTTGACAATCTAAAGAAAATAATCAGAGGTTATTGATTCAATTTCCTTTATACAATAACACTAACTAACGATACGTTTAATAAACATGAGTGAATCACAGAACAAAGAGTTAGTACCCATCAATACAAAGCAATTCGCAGATGTAGTGGAAATGATTAGAAACACTCGCTACCAGATACTGCGAATGGCTAATACCGCACTTATTGACCTCTACTGGAAAGCAGGGCAATTATGGCGAATGAAACAGTTCTATGAAACATACACAGAAAATGAAAAACTCTCACCAATGTTGAGAGAAATGACACCGCAAGCAGAACAGACGTTTCGTGATAACTATGTGATGGAGTTTATCATGGGCAGTGAAAGTAGACCAGAGAACACGTTACGGCAGGCTTTGATAAAGAACATGAAGGATTTATCCTTGAATTAGGCAAAGACTTTCATATATATTGATGAAGAGTATCGACTACAGGTAGGGAACAGCGATTTCCGCATAGTTCTGTTTTATCACCGGGAGTTGCAATGTCTTGTGGCATTTGAACTGAAGACAGAAAAGTTTAAACCTGAACATCTGGGACAACTGAACTTCTATTTAGAGGCACTTGACCGCGATGTAAAAAAGGCGATAGAAAATCCCAGTATTGGTGTGTTGCTCTGCAAAGACAAGGACGATGAGGTGGTGGAATATGCTTTGAGCCACAGCCTTTCTCCCACAATGGTGGCAGAATACCAGCTCTGCCTGCCGGATAAAAAACTTCTACAACAGAAGATGCATGAAATTGCTGACAATAATATGGAAAAACAGAAATGAGAGTAAGCAGATGGAAACATTTGGAAATACCAAACTTCTTCAATTATACAAGATTGGTTATTTTGACTCTGGTACAATAGCCTCCTTGTCGGTATTACCTATACTTGGCTGAGCAGCAAAAGTGACTAAGCGGGATGATGTCCCAATTATCAGCGGTTTCCAGTCAAAAGAAAGATGGGAAAACAGTCTGTACACTAATTCTACCGATGATCTTGAAGAACTGCTTGCAAATCTCAAAAAATGAAATTATGGGCAACAATGTTTCACCCAATAAGCTTGCGTGGTTTTTCGGAGGAAAGCATCAAAAAGATGCGTACGTTTACTGAAATTTAAATCGGTCACCGTCAACAAATAAGATCCAATCCGATCTTTTTGACAGATATAAGGCATATATTGTGACATAGCCTTTTGCGCAAGACCACCAAATAGAGGAAAGAGGATAGCTATATATGGCGCTTTTTACTCAAAAAGGCCGCTTTTTATACACGATAAGTCATGAAAGCCTACGCAACTAGTCGTGTTAGGCAACACCAATAGTCACGTTGGGCATCGAAAGCAGTCATGAATAGGGTTATGAACTGTCATGAATAGGCATCATAACCCTATCATTTCCCCATCGTAACCCTATGAGATAGCCCAAACAACCCATAAGATATGAATTACGATGAACTAATTTCGCTAGAATGAAAGGCTGTTTTTTGACATCTATCTATTTAACAGACGATTACTGATTTTTTCTTGCGTATTTAGGAGCGAGCCGTACTTTGTCCCGGAAAAATCGATTCTCCGGGACTTAACTTTACAATTTGTCAATTTGATTATTCTGTCGAAAGACACCATCTTATTAAGGCATTTAATTCGTCGCATGGAAAGGAGCCTTGAATTCCGGACGGAGCGTACAGGTATCTTCCAATGGGAAATCCCGAGGGGCCTCTTGCGTCACTTCCCCGGTGGCTGCCCATTCAGCCCCTCTTAGTAAGGTTACCTGAAAACCCGTACACTCCATCGAGTAAATCATATTCGGGTCATTGCCGCAATGCCCCAACAGATCGACAAAGACACGCCCCTTCCCCCATTTCACCGTCCACATCAACGGTTCATGGCGTCCACGCTCACAAGCGGTAGCCAATATCTCCACATTCCGTACCGGACCACGCAAGCGGGTATAAATCTCGTCCTTGAAATGTTTCCATCTTATAGGCAGACCTTTCAAAATAGGGTGCTCCGGCGCACGATGCTCTAGGATCGTCTCATGCTGCAAGCCATGATAACCCGCATAACCGGGTGTATAATCGTATACATATTTGCCCTCTTTCCAATACAGGTAAGGACCGTCTTTCTCGTTTCGCCCCTCCCAAGCTCCCATGCCGATTATCTCGTTGTACGCTTTCCAACCGGCCATAGGTACCACGGAGGAATGGATAATCACGACCCCACCACCATCCGCTACATAGTTCTCGAAAGCTTTTTGGACAGGCTCGGGCCAGACTTCACCTCCGTAATTAACAACAACCAAGTTATATTTAGCGAAATCGGGCTTAAAGGTATTTATATCTCCTCCGAAATCCGGGGTAAAGACGAAATCCACCTTAAACATTCCACTGTTCTCTAAGATCTGCTTCATGGCCTCGCAAGCACCTCGCCAATAATGACTGCCATCTTGCCCGGCGATCATCATCGCTTTTATCACCTTTTTCTGGGCGTAAGAGGTTGAGGCTGATAAGGCGCAACAGATAAGCGCTATAAAATAGATATACTTTCTCATGGTTGTTGGGGGTTAAATTTTTCACTCTCGGGGCTCCATTCGATACGGTCGTAGCAACGGGTGGTTCGCAAATTATATCCTCGCTCATCAACCGTAAACTTCCCATCCTTGAAATAATCGATATATAACTCGGAGATCCCGTCATTATTGCGATCCTCCACCGTAAGCGTATATTTATCTGTCACATAGATCTCATCCGATATATATTGGATCTCTTTCGTATAATTATCCACGATCACGTAATAAAACTTAAACAGGTCGAAAGTAGGGTAATGCCCATTATCCCGCCCGAAAAGCATGACCTCTTCCATAGCGGCATCATCATCCATATTCGCTAAAACGGATTGTTGAAACCAAAAGCCGTCTTTTTGCGCTTGCGGAGGAATCCGGTCCCAACCCTCTTGATGGGCTGTCACCCGGAATTGGGCATGGGCACCCATACAAACAAAAAGCAGGAGAACCCAATAAATCAATCGTCTTATCATGTCTATCATTTTTAATTATTATTCATATTTATAAGGCACAAATGTAATGATATGTCTCTTATTGATTATATTTGTCTTGTATTAAATTCACCTTTAGTCTAAATATATTATGAGCGATCAACCAATAGATTTTACGCAACGTAACATAGCCATCGACATCCTCCGGGCTGTCACGATGTGCGTGATGATCTTCGTAAACGATTTTTGGACCGTACATGATGTCCCTCATTATCTCGAACACGCCGCTTATGGAGAAGATTTCATGGGATTGGCGGATGTGGTCTTCCCCGCCTTCCTGTTTGCCGTAGGGATGTCCATTCCTTTTGCTATCGAACGGCGTTACGCTAAAGGGATGTCCGGCGAGTCCACGATCCTGCATATTCTTTCCCGAACCCTAGCCCTATTGATAATGGGCGCTTTCATCGTGAACTCCGAGGCAGGCATGGCCGATGATGCCTTGTTCCCGATCGGCGTCTATTGGTTATTAATGGTAGTGGCTTTTATTTGTATCTGGAATCAATATCCCCGGACTGATAATCCTACGAGACAGTTAACGTTTCGGGGACTGAAATGGATAGGGATTCTTATCTTACTATTCTTGGCCCTTACATTTAAGAGCCAGAGCGACGACTATTTCTCCGCCCGTTGGTGGGGAATCCTTGGATTGATCGGATGGACTTATCTGATTTGTGCCCTTATCTATGTTTTCGTTCGTAAGCGGATCGGTATACTAATCGGCGCATGGGTCACATTTTTACTCATTTGTGCCGTAACCAGCCCTATGAATGAGGCGCATGGCGGCGAGACATTATTTAATCTGCCTACGCCTAATATTTTACAAGATTTCCTGAATATCCTACATATCGGTAATGGGGGATTACCGGCTCTCACGATGGGAGGAATGATCTTATCCTTACTGAGCACCCAATACGCAAGCTCGGATAAAAAGAAAAAGCTGTATTTCATTGTCGCTACCGTTCTATGCCTATGTATAGCAGGCTGGATCTCCCGGCTATTCTGGATCCTTTCTAAAATAGGCGCAACTTTACCCTGGATATTTTATGTATCCGCTATTACGACAGCCGCCTATGCCTTTTTCTACTGGCTCGGGGAAAAAGGCTGGGTTCGTTGGTTCGCTATCATTCGTCCGGCAGGAACAGCTACGTTAACTACTTATTTGATGCCCTATGTAGCCTATGCGCTAGGATCTTTGCTCGGTATCAAGATGCCCGAAATGCTCACACAGGGTATGATCGGTATACTCAATTGCGCTTGCTTCTCTTTGTTGATCGTCTGGTTTACCGGCTTCATAGGGAAAGCGTACATCAAATTAAAAATTTAAACTTTAAAACATATCGCTATATGAAAAAGATTATCGGACTATTCTTGCTTATATGGGCCATAGGTTCGGCCCAAGTTTCCGCCCAATCAGAGACAAACCGTTTAGATAGTATCATGCCCGTACGAGGCTTGGCCATCGCCGCTCCATCCGCGCAGAAGTTGGATCTATTCTTGAAGTTCGTCCAAGAGGAACTGGCTCCCAGTCATTTCAACTTGTTGATTCTACGGGTAGACTGGAATTATGCCTATGAGTCCCATCCAGAACTGAGGGATCCGACCCCACTCACACGAGAGGATGTGAAAAAGATCGTAAAGGTTTGCCGGGATAACGGAATACGTATCGCTCCCCAGATCAATCTCTTGGGGCATCAATCATGGGCTGAGACTACCTACGCTTTATTACGTGAGTATCCGGAGTTCGACGAGACGCCACACGTGGATACCAAGAACTATACGGGTTGGCCCAACTCAGACGGGCTTTATTGTAAAAGTTACTGCCCGCTTCATCCGGAAGTACATAAAATCGTATTCGCTTTAGTAGACGAGTTGACGGATGTTTTCGAGACTCAATTATTCCATGCCGGGATGGACGAGGTCTTTTATATCGGACATGATAGTTGCGTCCGTTGCGGCGGACATGACAAGGCTGAGTTATATGCCGGTGAGGTCACTAAAATACAAAACCACTTAGCCTCACAAGGCAAACGATTGATGATATGGGGAGACCGCCTGATCGATGGCAAGACTACCGGGATCGGCGCTTGGGAAGCCAGCATGAACAATACCTACCGTGCGATCGACTTGATCCCGAAAGATGTTTTTATCTGCGACTGGCATTATGAGCGTGCCGAGCAAACCGCTGTTTACTTTGCCATGAAAGGCTTCGACGTTGCTACATGCCCTTGGCGTAAACCTCAGATAGCGCTTCAACAGGTAGATGATATGATCCATTTCCGCCAGCATTCAAATCCGGAAATGTCTCGCCATTTCCAAGGAATTATCGAGACAGTCTGGTCCGGTGCAGACAGTTTCCTCGAGGCCTATTATAACCCGACAACCTATAAGCAAGAGGTCTCGGACGCTGTCACGGTCAAGAAACTGATTGAGAAATATAAGGCCTTGGAGAATCGGTGAATGTAATTTAGGTCATAATTCCTGTAATCCATCTACAAAAGTTTCTCTGGATTTCATCGATCTTTGCCGTTGCAATCGAAAAGGAATAAAACAAACCAAGAAGTAGAACTTATTAAAATAGCAATTATGACACTAAACGAATTCTTGAAGTACGTAGAAACAGGAAAGCCTCTTAAAGGAGACGAGATCCATCAGTTTATGAACGAGATGAGCGATGAGGCCAGACGCATGACATTCGAGTTAAACGGCTCATATCACGATCCCGAGGAAATCCGTGAGCTGTTATCCCGCTTGTTTAATAAGCCGGTCGATCCGTCTTTTCGTGTATTCCCCCCGTTCTATACGGATTTTGGGAAGAATATCACGGTAGGCAAGAACGTTTTCATCAACGCTTGCTGTCATTTTCAAGATCATGGCGGGGTGACACTGGACGACGGTTGCCAGATCGGGCATAACGTGGTCTTTGCCACCCTCAACCACGGCTTCGCCCCCGAAGACCGGAGCACTACCTACCCTGCCCCGATCGTTTTGAAAAAGAATGTCTGGGTAGGCTCGAACGCAACGATCCTATCCGGCGTAACCATTGGCGAGAACGCTATAGTCGGAGCCGGCTCGGTAGTTACTAAAGATGTACCGGACAATGCCATCGTGGGAGGTGTTCCCGCCAAGGTCATAAAATACATCCAATAACCCGTAACACCGATTACGACATCTGGGATTTCCGATATTCATTCGGGGTACACCCCACGGTCTTCTTGAATATGCGGCTGAAGTGCTGGGAGTATTGGAATCCTAGGTCGTAAGCGATTTGGCTGACGGTCTTGTTTGTCCCTAATATCCATTCTTTCGCTAAGGAAATAATCCGGTCTTGTATATTTTCTTGGGCAGTTTTCCCTGTCTCTTTCTTGATCAGATCACCGAAATAGTTTGGGGACAAACAAATCTTCTCGGCGAAATACCGTACAGTAGGTAGCCCTTCCTGTCTTAACAGATCGCTTTGCAGGTATTCATCCAGTAATCGTTCGAACCTCACCAACACATCCTTATTCGTCTCCGCACGGGTCGTAAACTGACGGTCATAAAAACGCAGGCAATAATCGAGCAGCAACTCGATATTCATCACGATCAGCCGTTTGCTATGCTTGTCGATGGAGTGCTCCAACTCGATCTGGATTTTCCTCAGGCAATCCACGAAGATCCCCTTCTCTTCCTCAGAGAGATGCAACGCCTCGTTCGATTCATAGGAGAAGAAAGAATAACGCTTGATGTCCCGCCCCAAAGCCGTACCACGGATCAAGTCCGGATGGAAAAGCAACCCATGCGCCAAAGGCCGGGTCCCATCCTTAAGTTCAATACCCGTCACCTGCCCGGGAGCGAATCCTACCACGGTGCCTTCTTGATAATCATAATATTGCCTCCCGTACCGGATATCCCCGCACTTCGTATCTTTCAGGAAAAGTCCGTATATACCATAATTAACCCGGAAATTAGTAGGCCATGTCTCGGACTTGGATAAATCTACCACGCTCACCAATGGGTGCAACGTCTCCAAGCCAAACATCTTGTTGTATTGATCAACGGTATCGATCTTTATTAGATTCTCCATAAGGCTATCTGTTTTATTGGTCTCAAAGATAAACATTCCAAATATAACAACCTCATGCCATCAGGCAAAATCCATCGAACCGGATGATATCGTATTAAAATATGTATTAAAGGAAAATTTAAAAAGAGGAAGGAGAAATAAAAAGCGGTCTGGACGGGACTCGAACCCGCGACCCCATGCGTGACAGGCATGTATTCTAACCAGCTGAACTACCAGACCAAAATGTTATTCTTTATCGCTATTCCGTTGAATTGCGGTGCAAAGATAGGTAGATTTTTTGAATTAGCAATAGTTTAGGATGAAAAAATTAGAACAAATCGATAAATTTCATACTTTTGTCCCCCATATATAATTAACACTAGCATGAAAAATACTCCTGTAGACTATCAGACAGCCAGACGGATTATCGATGGCTTTGGACTTCCCGATTTTGGGAAAGCGACTATCCGGGAGGTAGTTGCCATATCCACGCAATTGGAACAAGAAACGGGAACCGAGTTCATCCATATGGAAATGGGCGTACCGGGCTTGAAAGCCGCTCAAGTAGGCGTAGACGCTGAGATCGAAGCCCTTCGTAACGGTATAGCGTCTATCTACCCGAACATCAACGGAACTCCCGAAGTGAAAAAGCAAGCTTCCCGCTTTATCAAGGCGTTTATAAATATAGATATAGACCCAGAGTGTTGCGTACCCGTAACCGGTTCCATGCAGGGCACATACGCCTCTTTCCTTACGGCCGGACAATGTACGCCGGGAAAAGACACCATCTTGTTTATCGACCCCGGATTCCCCGTGCAGAAACAGCAAATAGCCGTTATGGGCTATAAATATGAGTCGTTCGACGTATACGAATACCGTGGCGAGCGATTGCGTGAGGCCTTGGAAACGCATCTTTCCAAAGGCAATATTGCCGCGATGATCTATTCCAACCCGAACAATCCGGCTTGGTTCTGCCTCACCGACGAGGAGTTGAAGATCATCGGCGAGATGGCCAACAAATACGACGTGATCGTCATAGAAGATCTCGCCTATTTTGCCATGGATTTTCGCAAGGACCTCGGATGTCCTTTCGAGCCTCCTTACCAAGCGAGCGTAGCCCGTTATACCGATAATTATATTATGCAGATATCCGGTTCCAAAGCGTTCAGCTATGCCGGACAGCGTATCGGCGTGACAGCGATCTCCAATAAACTTTACCATCGCTCCTATCCGGGATTGACTCAGCGTTATGGAGGCGGTACGTTCGGTACGGTATATATCCACCGTGTCTTATACGCCCTATCTTCCGGAACCAGCCACTCGGCCCAATTCGCCTTAGCCGCCATGTTCAAGGCCGCCGCGGACGGTACGTTCGACTTTGTCTCGCAAGTGAAAGAATACGGACGTCGAGCGGAGAAACTAAAGAAGATTTTTACGGATCATGGTTTCACAATCGTTTATGATCACGATCTGGACCAACCGATAGCCGACGGTTTCTATTTCACGATCGGTTACCCGGGAATGACCGGCGGACAATTGATGGAAGAGCTGGTTTATTACGGAGTAAGCGCCATATCATTAAGTACCACAGGCAGTAACCAACAAGGACTACGGGCTTGTACCTCTTTCATAAAAGATCACCAATATGATTTGCTGGACGAAAGACTGAGATTATTCGAGGAAAATCATCAAGCATAAATTAACAATAAGCCCGGTCGGTTCACGTTTATTAACTTGAATCCCGGGCTTTTCATTTGCTTCTTATTAAAAAACGCCTTATATTGTCGGTGAATTAGTAACAACCTAACATTCACGATCATGGCATCTTATAAAAATATATTTAAAATAACACATAACGATGTCCTTCCTATTCAAGGAAGTATTCTGATTGCCGAGCCTTTTTTACAAGATGCCTATTTCCAACGTTCCGTCGTATTATTAATAGAGCATACGGAACACGGATCGATGGGATTTGTCTTGAATAAAAAAACGGATCTTATCGTAAACTCTTTTTTCAAGGAGTTTGCCGAATTTCCGGAGATACCGATTTATCTGGGGGGGCCGGTCAGCCCCAACCGTTTGTTCTTTATTCATTCCTTAGGGGATAATATCATTCCGGACGCATTAAAGATCAATGATTATTTATATTTCGACGGGGATTTCAACGCATTGAAACGATACATCCTCAACGGGCACCCAATCGATGGGAAAGTGAAGTTTTTCTTGGGATACTCCGGATGGACCGAAGGACAATTAAACCATGAAATCAAACGGAACTCGTGGGCTGTAAGCCATATCACCACCGATAATATCCTGTCTGCCGATGGGGAGGGCTATTGGAAAGATTCCGTAGAATTATTAGGCAATGATTATAAAACTTGGACAAAATATCCGAAGGACCCGTATTTAAATTAACTGCATTATGCAGACATCGGAATAACCATCCGGTGTCCTGATCCAGTCCTTAAGCGTCCCCGCCTCGACAAATCCCAGACGGGTAAATAATTTCTTGCTAGGCTCGTTCGCCACGGGAATATGCACATAAAGTTGATGAAGCTTCAAAAACGTATAAGCGTATTCCATCAATAGTCTTAACGCTTCCGTAGCAAAGCCACGTCCTTGATACCTACGATCCAGCATAATACCGCAAGCCGCCCGATTCGGATGCGGCTCAAAATCGAATAAATCCACGATCCCCACGGAAGTCCCCGTATCGCATTCCTCGATCATGAAGCGAAGTTGGCGAGACTCATAGATACTCCGGTCGCTACCCGCTATATATTCCTTCAATATATAACGGGAATAGGGCGCCAAGGTATTCCCTACTTCCCATAACTCCGGATCATTCTCCCAACGATACAACAACTCCAGATCCTCTGGTTCCAATGCCCTCAAACGGACTCTATCATTCGACAACAACATATTTACTCAAGGATTACTTAAACAAGCCGACCACTCTTCTTCGTATATATATGGAAAACCGCTTTCTTGTTCACGAGCTTGTCCATGAACAAGAGCATCTGCTCATAGCGGGCATCGGGGAAGCAGAAAGCGTAGTCCGTAAAGCCTTTCATCTGGTTCTTGCGACAGATAGCATCCATCACACGCTCCACGTCCAAATCCCAGAGATTCACGAATTCCAGATCCGGCATAGCTTTCAGGCAAACGGCCTTTACCTCCTCAAAATGATCCTCCCTGCACAAGATCAAAAGGCGGCGATGCTTAACCGCTTTAGCCTTCTTGCGTAGAGGGGCTGAAATCGTCGCCCAGCAAGCTTTCAGCAGGACAGCCAACCGGATCAGTATCCGCATCAACCAACCGGACCCCGGATAATATTTCTTATAGAAAATCAACATGGCGCCGTAAAAAGCCCTTATGTACCTCAAGTCACCATGCTTCGTACTCTCCCCCTTATAATGCAGGATCCGTTCCGGCACGTACAAGTTCTTATAGCCTCCCAACACGATCCGATAAGACAAATCGATATCCTCCCCATACATGAAGAACGACTCATCCAACAAGCCAACCTTATCCAACGCCTCATGGCGAAGCAACATGAACGCACCCGCCAGCACCTCCACCTTATGCGTCTGCTCTTTATCCAGATACGGCAGGCTATAACGTGCGAATGCCGGAGAGTTAGGAAACAGCTTTGAAAGGCCGAATATCTTGCAGAACGACACCCAAGGCGAAGGGAAAGCCCGTTTGCTCTCCGGCAAGAATACCCCGTGCCCATTCAGCATCTTCACGCCGATAGCTCCGATCTCCGGATCCTCATCCATCTGGAAGCACAGGCTGCGGAGGCTCTCCTCTCCCACCACGGTATCGGGATTCAGCAATAACACGTATTCCCCGGTGCACTGGCGAATCGCCTGATTATTGGCCTTGGCGAAACCGGGATTATCTTTATTCTCGATGAAAACCACTTCCGGGAACTTAGGCCGGAGATATTCGACAGATCCATCCGTCGAGTTATTATCCACCACGAACACCTCGGCGTCCATCCCCGTTACGGCGGCACGGACAGAATAGAGGCATTGCTCCAGAAAATACTTCACGTTATAGTTAACGATGATAACGGACAACTTGGTTTCTTCGTAGGTCATTCCGGATATTAATTATGAGTTATGATTATGAATTAGAAGAGGTGAGATTGAACTCAGTACGATTGATAATGGATCGTCCTAAGGTGATCTCGTCGGCATACTCGATCTCATCACCGATAGATACGCCACGTGCGATGACACTGATCCTCACATCGTAACCGGATAGCTTCCGGTAAATAAAAAAGTTAGTCGTATCGCCTTCCATGGTAGTGCTCAACGCCAAGATGATCTCTTTCACCTCACCTTCGGCCACACGTCGCACCAGACTGTCGATACGCAAGTCGCTCGGTCCGATACCATCCATCGGCGAGATGATCCCGCCCAACACATGGTATACGCCACGGAATTGCCCGGTATTCTCTATCGCCATCACCTCCTTGATATTCTCTACCACGCAAACCAAGGAATGGTCACGGCTGGGGTTGGCGCAAATAGAGCAAACCTCATCATCACATATATTATGGCAGACCTTGCAGTACTTCACGTCTCGACGGAGGGCAACCAAGGCCGCGGCGAAGTTTTCCGTATAGCCGACGTCCCGGCGCAACATATAAAGCGCTAGCCGGAGCGCTGTCTTCCTCCCCACCCCCGGCAAGGAAGCCAATTCATTCACGGCATTTTCCAACAAGGCTGAAGGATATCTTTGATTCATCTACTTTCTGTATTTGACTACAAAAATAGAAAGAATTTACGAATTAACGATAAACCTCAAATTATTTACTCGGCTTCTCCCCCATCCCATTCAAGTCGCACATCTCTTGCTTGATATGTACAACTATAACTGCTCTAGGTATAATTGTTCATGTCCTCAAGTAATAAACATTCTTTTTGCCATATACAAACATACTTGCTACTTGATCTATTTCCAAATGATCGCCGTGGGATGTACAGACCACGACGTGATTTGTATATTCCACGACTTGGTCTGTACAGATCACGCCGTGGTTTATAGAATTATACAGCATGCGAACAAGAATTCATACGCTACTGGGTAAGAATTCATATAGATAATTTGGGTACGGTTGCCCTAACTATTCTAAAGAATCCTTGCATGTCTCAGCCAGAAAACATAAATTTGTCACCCAACACCCGTTTGGTGGAGCTATTACGAACTAATAATCTAACATTTTAATATCGTGAAACCAGAAAATGAAGAAAAGGTAACCGGGCTGCCAGAAAACGCCTACCGAGAATTAAAAGAAGGGGAAAGCTACAAGCCTCTTATGTCTCCCAACAAACACTATCCGGAGGTTACGCTTTGGTCCGTCCTTTGGGGATTGGTCATGGCGGTGATATTCAGCGCGGCGGCCGCTTATCTGGGCCTGAAGGTCGGTCAGGTATTCGAGGCCGCCATCCCGATCGCTATCATCGCCGTAGGGTTGTCCAGCGGATTCAAGCGGAAGAACGCCTTGGGAGAGAACGTCATCATCCAGTCTATCGGGGCCAGTAGCGGCGTGATCGTGGCGGGGGCCATTTTCATCTTGCCCGCCCTTTATATCCTGCAAGACAAATATCCGGAGATCACGGTCAATTTCTTCGAGGTTTTCATGAGTTCCTTGTTAGGAGGTATCATCGGGATCTTGCTATTAATCCCGTTCCGTAAATATTTCGTATCCGATATGCACGGTAAGTATCCCTTCCCGGAGGCTACGGCTACCACGCAAGTACTCGTCTCCGGCGAGAAAGGCGGAAGCCAAGCGAAGCCCTTGATCTTCGCCGGATTAATCGGAGGTTTGTACGACTTCATCATCGCCACCTTCGGTTGGTGGGGCGAGACGATCAGTACCCGTATCGTCGGAGCCGGTGAGATGCTGGCAGAGAAGGCCAAGATCGTATTGAAAGTCAATACGGGCGCTGCCGTACTAGGTCTGGGTTACATCATCGGATTAAAATACTCCTTGATCATCTGCGCCGGTTCATTCTTGGTATGGTTGGTAATCATCCCCGCCATGTCCGCCATTTTCAGCGCCGACGTGCTTACGTTCGGAAATGACGCTATCACGGCGACCGTCGGGAGCATGAGCGCCGAGCAAATCTTCACCACCTACGCCCGCCACATCGGTATCGGAGGTATCGCTACCGCCGGGGTGATCGGCATCATCAACTCTTGGGGAATCATCAAGGGAGCCGTAGGCTTGGCGGCGAACGAGTTGAAAGGAAAAGGAGACGCTGTGGAGAGTAATACCATACGTACGCAAAAGGATTTGTCGATGAAAGTGATAACGATCGGTATCATCGTATCGCTGATTGTCACCTTCCTGTTCTTCCAGTTCGGCGTACTTCATAATTGGTTCCATGCTGCCATCGGCTTATTGCTGGTCGGGGTGATCGCTTTCCTGTTTACGACCGTAGCGGCAAACGCTATCGCTATCGTAGGGACGAACCCGGTATCGGGCATGACGCTCATGACGTTGATCCTCGCCTCCATCATCTTGGTCGCCGTAGGGTTGAAAGGGCCGGCCGGCATGGTATCCGCCCTGATTATCGGAGGCGTGGTTTGTACGGCGCTTTCCATGGCGGGAGGTTTCATTACCGACTTGAAAATTGGCTACTGGCTGGGTAGTACGCCCGCCAAGCAAGAGACTTGGAAATTCCTAGGCACACTAGTTTCCGCCGCTACGGTAGGAGGCGTGATCTTGATATTGAACCAGACGTACGGTTTCACGACCAGACAATTGGCCGCTCCGCAAGCGAACGCTATGGCCGCCGTTATCGAGCCGTTGATGAGTGGCTCGGGGGCACCTTGGGCTTTATACGCGATTGGAGCCGTCCTCGCCGTCGTATTGAACTTCTGCAAGATACCAGCGTTGGCATTCGCCTTGGGTATGTTTATCCCTTTGGACCTGAATACGCCGCTTTTGATCGGTGGAGCGATCAGTTGGTACGTGGGAAGCCGTAGCAAAGACCAAAGCTTGAACTCAGCCCGCTTGGAGAAAGGTACGTTACTGGCTTCCGGCTTTATCGCCGGCGGTGCCTTGATGGGCGTGGTTAGCGCGGCCTTACGTTTCGGCGGAATCAACTTGATGAACGAGGAATGGGCATCTAGCAATGCCGCCGAGATACTGGCGGTTGTCATGTACCTTGTCATGATCGCTTACCTCACATTTAATTCCCTGAACGCGAAAAAAGAATAGAATAAAGGAATAAGGATATGGAAGCACCTGTAATCAATGTGGGAATCATGACCCACAAAGCAATCTCATTTGTTTTTAACGAGGAGTATGTACATACGGAAACCGGCACGTTCACCATAGGCGAGCAACGTGCCCTCTGGGTAAACGGCAAGATCGTGTACAATGGGAAGCTTTATCAGGAGCTATTCTTCGAGCCGACCAGCCCGCAATCCTCTTTCGACTTGAAGGCGGTCACGATCGGCGTGGATTTTCACTGGCAACGACAGGAGGATCAACGCTTCAAGGGAGCGTTGAACCTCGTGGCGACCGATAAAGGTATCGTCACGATCAACCAAGTGGACGTGGAGGAATACCTTACCAGCGTAATCTCCTCGGAGATGAGCGCCAACGCTTCCAAAGAGTTGCTGAAAGCCCATGCCGTGATCTCGCGAAGCTGGCTCTTGGCACAGGTCGAGAAGAATTTCAACTTGAACGGATCGGTTACGCCCTATAAAAGTTGTTACCGCAACAACGAGACCTTGATCCGCTGGTACGACCGGGAGGACCATGATCTGTTCGATGTCTGTGCCGACGACCATTGCCAGCGTTACCAAGGTATTACCCGGGCATCGAACCCGATAGTCAGGGAGGTGATCAAAGAGACACGTGGAGAGGTATTGATGGATAACGATACGATCTGCGACGCCCGCTTCTCGAAATGCTGCGGAGGCGTGACCGAGAAATTCGAGAATTGCTGGGAACCGGTTCCCCACTCCTATCTTACCGCCTTGAGGGATGACGAGGTTCCCTCCTATCCCGACTTGACGGACGAGCGGGAAGCGGAACAATGGATACGTACCTCACCCGAAGCCTTCTGTAATACAACGGACAAGGAGATCCTTAGCCAAGTGCTAAACAACTACGATCAAGAGACCACGGATTTCTACCGTTGGAAGGTAGAATATACGCAGGAGGAACTATCAAGGTTGATCCACCGGAAAACGGGTATGGATTTCGGGCCGATCATCGATCTCATACCGTTGGAAAGAGGTTCGTCCGGACGCATCACGAAACTCAAGATCGTAGGGGTACGCCGTTCGTTCACCATCGGCAAAGAGCTTGAGATACGCCGGACATTATCCGAGACGCATCTATACAGCTCGGCCTTTGTTGTCGATAAGAAGGATATCCGCCTTGATATCCCCTCCCGCTTCATCTTGACAGGAGCCGGATGGGGACATGGCGTAGGGCTTTGCCAGATCGGAGCCGCCGTGATGGGAGCCAAAGGATATTCGTACCGGAAAATCCTCACGCATTATTTCCCCGGAGCCTCTATTGAGAAAAGGTATTAAACAAAGGTGTCCAAAATCTGGACACCCTTGTCCAATTATTGGACACTCATAAATAATCATACGCTACTCACCCCTCTGTTTTTCAACCACATAAACACAATGGCACGGTATTTGATTTTATCTTACCGGAAAATAATACAATAACAATATGAAAAACATCGGGATCGCAATTCGCTCCCTTTTTAAGAGAGGGCAACACAATGTAATGAAGATTATCTCCTTGGGTATAGGACTGACCATCGGCTTGGTGCTGATCGCTAAAGTCCACTTCGAGAACACCTACGATAACTTCTATCCGGACGGAGACCGGATCTATCGAGTATATGAGAAATTTTTCATGAACGGGGAAGTGGGCGACCACGGGCAAACGCCCGCCGGAGTAATCCCCCTCTTGAAACAAGAGACACCGGAGATCGAGGCCGCCACACGCTATACGTACTTCCGGGGAAACTCCCCTTTTACGATGTCCGACAACAAGCATCGGCTCAAAGCGACCTTCATCCTAGCGGACAGTTGTCTTTTCGACGTATTGCCCCGCCCCATGCTCATCGGAGACCCTAAGCAAGTTCTCTCCCAACCCATGTACGTGCTCGTATCCGACGAGATCGCCGAACGTATCGGCGGCAACGTGATGGGAAAACGCTTCGAGATTGACGACGCGCCGGGACAAGCCCTCACGATAGGCGGCGTATTCAAGAAACTACCGGACAACACCGAACAGAGTTATGACATTATCGTATCCCTTTCCTCCATCAGCAAGTTCATGTGGGACGGAACCCATATGTTAACCGGAAATGATCGCTACCAAAGTTTCGTCAAGGTATCGCCGGGTACGACAGAGGCCCAATTGGAAGCGGGAATGAAACAGATGATCGACAAGCATTTCCCCGTAAACGACCTTAAGAAAGCCGGCGTGGAACTGACCTTCACCTTCCACAAACTACTCAACGTACATATGGAGGACGATATGGCCAAACGTATGGCCTTGATCCTCTCGTTCATCGCCTTCGTATTGATCTTCACCGCCGTAATGAACTATATATTGATCGTGATCTCCTCCATCGTGAACCGCACGAAAGAGATGGCCGTACGCAAATGTTACGGGGCGAGCGGTAAGGATATCCAAGGTATGGCGTTGTCCGAGGTAGGGACCCACGTCACCGTCGCGCTAGCGCTGGTCGTACTTTTGATCCTAGGATTTCAAGGAATTATAAAGGAGCTGATCGGCACGGGAGTCCGATCGTTATTCCTATCCACGGGTATGTGGGCGATATGCCTCACGGTCATAGTCGTACTGATCTCTACGGGCATAGCTACCGGCTGGTTCTTAGGACGCATTCCTGTAGCGGCTGTTTTCCGGAGCATCCGTGAGGCACGCCGCCTTTGGAAATTGGGACTCTTGTTCTTCCAGTTCACGGCAATCAGCTTCCTCGCCTCCTTATTGCTAGTGGTAGGCAAGCAATACGACCATATGGTGAATGATCATCCGGGATACAATCCCGAGAATCTTGCCTATGTGTATATCGGTGCCGTAGACTCCACGGGGCGTGCCAAACTGATCGAGGAAACCCAGAGATTGCCCGAGGTAGACGCCATCACGACTTGCTATAACCTTCCTTTCTGGGGAGCCTCGGGCAATAACGTCTATCTTCCGGGAGACGACCGGGAACTATTCAACATCGCCGACCTCTACGACGTAGGAAACGATTACCTGAACGTATTGGAAATCCCGATCGTAGAAGGACAATACTTCACAGAGAATACCACCTCCTCGCAAGAGATACTGGTGAGCCGCAATTTCATTGAATACATGAGACCTTTCGCCGACTGGAAGGATGGAGCCGTGGGCAAGACGGTACAAATAACCGGACACGATACCAAGTCCGAGTCGATGCCTCTCTTCACGATCCGGGGCGTATTCGAGGATTTCCGCCTAGGTTCCATAGCGGGAGAAGATCCGCGAGCCAAGATCATGTTCTATACGAAAGGGGCGGCCCAACATATGGTCATTCGGTACCATAGCCTTTCTTCCGAGGCCCTACGCAAGACACAGGATCTAATGGGGCAACTCATCCCGGATAAAGAACTCAACGTGATCTCCTTCAAGAGCGAGATGCTGGAAGGATACACCTCCTCCCGAAAATTCCGTGACTCCGTCATGATCGGTGGCATCGTCACCTTGCTGATCGTCTTTATCGGATTGATCGGATACACGAACGACGAGGTGAACCGTCGCCGGAAAGAAATGGCGATCCGTAAGATTAACGGAGCCACGGTAAAAGACATACTCCATATTTTCTTGAAAGATATCATCACCATAGCATTGCCGGCCATCTTACTTGGTTGCGGTATCGCTTTCTATATCTCCCAAAAATGGCAAGAACAATTCTCGGAAAAGATCCAGCTATCCTGGTATCTATTCGTGGGAGGAGGCGTATTGGTACTCACCGTCATACTGGCGGTTTCCGGATATAACGTATTCCGTACCACCCACGACAATCCCGTAAACAACCTCAAGTCCGAATAAATCAAAAGGGCCGCATCTTATCCGGACGGCGGCCCTTTGACTTAATGTTTACCTATTTCCCGGTTATGATGAACAACCGGTTCGCTTTCACTCTCACGAGCTATTACTATGACACAAAGGTAGGCCGAAGGTTTAAAACGATCAAAAAGAATTCGACGAATCGGGCGTTTTCCTCGGTGAATCTCGTTATTTTTCCTACTTTTGTCCCTATTAATACATACAACCATGGGACTGAAAAAACAATTCGTATCAGCGATTTTGCTAGGCAGCGCACTAACCGCTCCCCTATTCGCACAAGATATCGCCACCCCGTCCAGCTCGATAGACACTTTAGCCATTTTCTCATTCAACGATTTTCATGGGGCTTTCGCCTCCGACGGGATCACGCCGGGAGCCGCCCGGTTGGTACAAATGACACAAAACGAGAAACAACGCTATCCGCATTCCATCGTTGTCTCAGGCGGAGATAATTTCAGCGGAAGCTATTTCTCCAAGATCACGAAAGGCGAGCCTATCAAAGAGATGTACGAGGCGATGGACGTGGAAATGTCCGCCATCGGTAACCACGAGTTCGACTGGGGACTTTCTTATCTAGTGGACACCGCCGCCTTGAATATCCCCCATGTGGCCGCCAATATCACCGAAGAGAAGAGATATACTCACCCCGACTGGTTGAGTCCCTACCGTATCGTAGAGCGTAAGTTGAAAGATGGCTCCTCCCTGCGCATAGCCTTCATCGGACTGACCACGACGGACACCTACGTCAAGACCAAGCCGGAGAACCTGAAAGGGCTTCAGTTCACGCATCCGCTGGGAGCGGCCTGCATACAAACCGTCTACCAGTTAAAGAAAGAGGGCCAGATCGATATGATTATCCTCTTGATGCACATCGGCACGGATATGAAAATGCCTTACCGCATCACCGAGGAGAACGCCCAAGGACTGCCGTTCATCGATAAGGTAGACGCCATCATATCCGCCCACTCGCATGAGCTGGTGCTCGATAAGATCAATAACATTCCCATCATCCAAGCCGGCGTAAACGGTACCCATATCGGGAAACTGCTGTTCCAGATACAGGATTTCAACGGACACCGGGATATCTCTTTCATCCAAGGGGATACCGTGCGTGTAGCCTGCGAGGAGAACCCGGAGATGCGAGAGGCCGTGGAGAAGATCATGGATAAATATCGGCTGAACGAGAAACTTGCCACGGCAAAAGAGGCCTTGATCCACGACCGTACCATCAATAAGTTCGACTATACGCCTATCGGGGCGTTGGTCACGGCCGCTTACGCCCAGCGTTTCCAAAAAGAGATGCCCGCTTACAAGGATCAGCCGGTGATCGGCGTAAACCATTACGGAGGTATACGTGCGGCCCTCCCGAAAGGAGATATCACCCGACTGCGTGCCGGCAACATCTTGCCTTTCGGCTCCGCTATCGTTGCCTATCGTTTCGACGGCAAGCGGTTGAAGAAGCTATTGGAGGATGGACGGAAGAATCCGAACGGTTTCCTTCAATCCTCCGACCTCACGCTTACCCTAAGCGGAAATAAGATCGAGAAAATAGTCTATACGAGAGACGGGCAAAAGACCGAGATCGAGGACAATACCCCTTGCGTGGTGACCCTAGACGCTTTCATCACCGATGGCGGAGACGGGTACGACGCCTCTTTATTCAAGGGCTACGAGATCCCGGAATTCGATAATTTAGGTATCATATCGACCGACGCTTTCATGGACTACCTAAAGGGCATCAAGAAACCCATCACGGTAGAATCCACGCATATGCCCGTTATTTCAAAGTAAAGCCGTATCTTTGTGGAGAAAAAGAAAGAAGTTAGCAATACATGAACAGCTATATCATCCTTTTTATTATCGCTGTCTATTTCACCGTCTTGCTGCTGATAGCATGGATCACGGGGCGTAATAACAGCAACGAGGCATTCTTCCTCGGGGACAGGAAATCACCTTGGTATATCGTCTCTATCGGCATGGTAGGGACATCCTTATCGGGGGTGACGTTCGTATCGGTACCCGGCATGGTGCGGGCGATCGATATGACGTATATGCAGACTGTATTAGGCTTCTTCGTGGGATATATCATTATAGCCAAGGTATTGCTACCGCTATACTATAAGTTGCAGCTTACCTCCATCTACTCGTATCTGGATGACCGGATCGGGAGAAGGGGGTACAAGACAGGGGCCTCATTCTTCCTGCTCTCGAAGATCGTAGGGGCGGCCGCACGCTTATATCTAGTGGTCTTGATCTTGCAAACCTACGTGTTCAACGCTTGGAACATCCCATTCGCCGTGACCGCTATCCTCAGTATCCTGCTGGTATGGCTATATACGTTCCGGAGCGGTATCAAGACGATCATCTGGACAGATACGTTGCAGGCCCTTTGTCTCGTGGCAATGTTGGTCGTGATCATCTGGCAGGTGAAGGACAAGATGGGACTGGATTTCGGGGATATGGCGCAGACCTTGGTGGAAAGCCCTCATTTCCGGATCTTCGAGTTCGGCGATTGGCATAGTACGCAGAACTTCTTCAAGCAGTTCTTCAGTGGTATCTTTATCACGATCGTCATGACCGGGCTAGATCAGGACATGATGCAAAAGAACCTCTCCTGCAAGAGCTTGAAGGATGCCCAGAAGAATATGTACACATATGGATTCGCCTTCACGCCGGTCAACTTCTTGTTTCTCGCGCTGGGGGTACTGCTACTGACATTGGCGGCACAGCAGAACATCCAGTTGCCAACCCTCAACGACGATATCCTCCCGATGTTTTGTACCTCGGGGATCTTGGGCGGGAGTATCTTGATCTTCTTTACGATCGGTATCATAGCGGCGGCTTTCAGTAGCGCCGACTCGGCGTTGACAGCGCTCACCACCTCTTTTTGCGTAGATATCCTCGGTGTGCAGAAAGAGGAAGCGAAAAGGGCGAAACGTACCCGCCTGAAGGTACACATGATGATATCCGTCTTGTTCGTCTTGATCATCTTGGCGTTCAAGGCCGTAAATAACCGGAGTGTTATCGACGCAATCTACATGATAGCGTCGTACACGTATGGTCCTCTATTGGGGCTGTTTGTTTTCGGGCTTTTCACGAAGCGGAAACCCCGTGACAAATACGTGCCCTATATCTGTATAGCCTCCCCGTTGATTTGCCTCGCCACGGATTTCTTGGTGAAACAATACGCAGGCTATACGTTCGGCTACGAGATGCTTATGGTAAACGGAGGCATCACGTTCGCCGGGCTGTGGCTTTCGGCAATTGAAAATGGAAATTTGAAAATTGAGAATTAAGCCTAGCCATTATTCAATACTCATTATTCATTAATTTATATTTTATGGAAATTAAAAGCGCAGAATTTGTTATCAGTAACACAGACGTAAGGAAATGCCCCGAGGGTAATAAGCCGGAGTATGCCTTCATCGGACGAAGTAATGTAGGCAAATCCTCTTTGATCAATATGCTTACCAACAAGAAGGGCTTGGCGATGACTTCGCAAACACCGGGTAAGACTTTACTTATCAATCATTTTCTTATCAATAACGAGTGGTATCTGGTAGATCTTCCGGGGTATGGCTTCGCCCAACGAGGCAAGGAGAACCGGGAACAATTGAAACGTATCATCGAGAACTATATCCTCGATCGAGAGCAACTGACCAACCTATTTGTCCTTTTGGACTGCCGTCACGAGGCGCAAAAGATCGATCTGGAGTTTATGGAATGGCTGGGTGAGAGCGGGGTTCCTTTCTCTATCATCTTCACGAAGATCGACAAGATCAGCAAGGGACGCTTGAAAGAGAACCTAAAAGCCTACACGGATAAATTACTGGAGACTTGGGAAGAGCTTCCTCCGATCTTCGTCTCTTCCTCGGAGAAGAAAGAGGGACGGGATGAGATCCTTGACTATATCGAGTCTATCAACAATAGCTTGAATAATTGAAAATTAGTTGAGTTGATATGGGATTAGCTTCGGTTCTTCTGGTTTTATCTCCGTTTACGCAGATCAATACGCCTTATCCTTCCACGGCTTACCTAAAAGGTTATTTGGAGGCAAAGGGTGTACATGTCGGGCAGACCGATCTGGGTATCGAGACAATCTTGGCTTTGTTTTCCACGCAGGGTCTCGGGGAGTTATTCGCCGAGATCGAGCGACGGAAAGGTAAATATCCGGCTAAAGTCCGGGGGATGCTAGCTAATAAGCAACGGTATATCGACACGATAACCGCCGTTGTCGCTTTCCTTCAAGGAAAGAACGATCCTCTCGCTTATCGCATCTGTAATCAAGATTACCTTCCAGAAAGCGATCACGGGAGCCAAAACGAGGAGGAGCTGGAATGGGCGTTCGGTACTTCGGGATTACGGGATAAGGCCCGTTATCTGGCGACCTTGTATCTGGAGGATCTCTGCGACTTGATCAGGGAAACGATCGACCCGGATTTCGGCTTCAGTCGATATGCCGAGCATCTGGGCCGCTGCGCCTCCTCTTTCGACGAGATCGAGGAAGCCCTCCAAAAACCTTTCGGCTTTATCGACCGCCTGACGCAACCGCTATTGGAAAAGCACATCGCCAAGAGCAAGCCCAAGGCGATCGCTTTCAGCGTACCTTTCCCGGGGAATTTATTCAGTACCCTCCGGCTCGCCCAATGGCTACGGCAGGCACATCCCGATATCCCGATCCTTATGGGAGGTGGTTTCGTGAATACGGAACTTCGCTCCATCACGGATACACGCTTCTTCAAATACATCGATTACCTCTTGCTAGATGATGGAGAGGACCCACTCTTCCAAGTGTTACGCTATCTGGACGGGGCGATCCAAAAAGAGGAACTGGTACGCACCTTCTCCTTGGACGAGAACGGTAGCCGGGTCGTTTATCAAGATAATCCCGCTTACCCCGCTTGCCGGCAAAGCGAGACCGGATTCCCGGATTACGAGGGCTTGCCGCTGGACAAATACATCTCCGTCATGGAAATGGCCAACCCGATGCACAAGCTTTGGAGCGATGGTCGCTGGAATAAACTGACCTTGGCGCACGGTTGCTACTGGGGGAAATGCGCCTTCTGTGACGGCTCATTGGATTACATCAAACGATATGAGCCGAATACAGCCAAGACTTTGGTAGACCGTATGGAGCGCTTGATCGAGCAAACCGGCGAGATCGGCTTCCATTTCGTGGACGAGGCCGCTCCACCCGCCTTGCTACGAGAAATGGCGCAGGAGATTATCCGCCGTGGGATAACCGTCGTGTGGTGGGGAAATATTCGTTTTGAGAAAAGCTATACTGAGGAACTATGCGACCTTCTTCAACGAAGTGGCTGCATCGCCGTGTCGGGAGGTCTGGAAGTAGCCTCTCCCCGACTCCTCAAGCTGATAAATAAAGGGGTGACAGTGGCTCAAGTGGCACGGGTCGCCAACAACTTTACCGGGGCAGGCATCATGGTCCATGCCTATTTGATGTATGGTTTCCCGACCCAAACCGCTCAAGAAACCATAGATTCCTTAGAAACGGTCCGGCAAATGTTTGAGCTTGGGCTGATTCAATCCGGATTTTGGCATCGTTTCGCCATGACAGCGCATAGCCCTGTGGGGTTGCACCCCGCCGAGTACAGTTGCCGTGTCACGGAGCCTCCCTTTGGCGGATTCGCCCGTAATGACGTACAGTTCGAGGCGCTATCCGGCTGCGATCCGGAGCTTTTCAGCGAGGGGCTTCGCGTTTCCCTCTACAATTACATGAATGGAACAGGCTTCGACTTGCCCTTGCATAAATGGTTCGGCGGCATGAAAGTACCACGCACCACCCTGCCGCCGAATTATATAGAGAGGATAGTGGAGGAATAGCCCCGTAGAGGCTCGCCGGAGGATTGGAAACGGGTTGGAACTCTGCGGCGATCTCCGCCGGGCATCTTGAGTTCCCTTCCGATCCTCCGGCGACCCCCGCCGGGCATCCCAAGAGTCTTCCACATCCCCCGGCGATAGCCGCCGGATGCTTCAAAGTCCTTCCAACTCCCTCGGCAAGGCTCGCCGAGTATTTAATAACTGATCTTGCACCCCACGAAATAACTTCTAGGAATTCCCGGGCCATAGATATACCCGGCATCCCGATGCGCTCCCTTGTCGAAATCATCTTGATAGGAGTCGAAGATATTCTGTATTCCGGCGTTCACCTGCAAGGTTGCGGACTTGAAGATCGGGAAGTCGTAAGACAGTTTCAGGTTCAAGTCGAAGAAATCACGAGTCTTCTCCTCACGATCCTCGGGAATGTAACCCGCCAAGTGCTGCACCAACATGCTGCCCGTATAGGTTCCCGTCAATGAGGCGGAGAAACGTTTCACGGGCGTGAAGGTAGAGGTGAAATAGCCATATACGTCCGGAGAGCGGAACATCTTCTTCTGCGGGGTGATATTCGGGTTCTCGCTCCATTGCTCTGCCTCCTTGTAGCGGCTCCGTTGCAAAGTAGCGCCCGCCTGTATCTGCATCCAAGAATAGGCCATCTTACCCTCCAGATTGATACCCATCACACGGGCACCCTTTCCATTACGGCGTTCCATCAGCAGGTTATTGTCCTCGTCACGGCCGATCTCCTCCAAGATAAACACGTTCCGTAAATCCGTATAGAAACCTTCCACTAAGAAATTCACTTGAACCGGGCCGAAGCGATGATAAAAATCCACGGAAGCGCTCACGCTCTGCGAATTCTCCTCCTTCAAGTCCGGAGAGATCTGGATGATCGCCACGTCGCCCCCCACGGCGGTGATATGCAAATCCTCGTCGAACGCTTGAGGGGCCCGGAAACCGCTGGAGTACGACATACGCAGGTTGATATCCTTCGTCGGATTGAAGCGCACGTTCGCACGAGGGCTAAAGATCACATGATCCATCATGTTATGCTTATCCAAACGGCCACCGATCAAGAAACTCCAACGGTCATTCTTCCACTCGTTCTGGGCGAAGGCGCTACCGATATGCACGGTCTGGGCGATCGTACGGTGATAGCCAAGCATCTCGTCTTGCAGATCATCGTAGCTATATTCGGCGCCTCCCGTAAAGGTAGCGGGCATAAAAAGGCATTTATCCCATTCGTAGGAATATTGGGCGCCACCGATAAAGGTCATGTCCGTCGTGTTACCATAGGCGTTCGGATCTTTTCCGGCACCGTAATAACTCTGGCGTTTCGTATGCTGGGCGGAGGTATACACATTCAGCCGATGATGGTAGTCGCGAGAGAAAAGATCGAATTTCAGGCCTCCCCCGTTGATCTGGTGGTCGGTCTGCTCGGTGATATCCGTCTCGTGAGGCGGAAGATCCAATAAATTACCACCTCGCCGGAACTCGCTGATGTTATGGTACTCGAAAGTCAGCTTGGAATAATTGCTGGTCTTCAAGTAGGAACGGAATCCGAGGGTCTTCGCCTCCAGCTTACCCAGCTCCGAGTAGCCATCGCCATCATGGTCGTAAGAGGCACGGTGGCGGCCCTGCCCAAAGAGGTAGATACCCGCCTTATGATCGTCCGTCACCAACGAGGCGTTCACGGTCGTATTATTATCCGGACGGCTTCCCCCGATCATCGTCAACGAATGGGCAATCTGGGCAGAGTTGCGCATCGGTTCCTTCGTGATGATATTGATCGTACCGGCGATAGCGGACGAGCCGAACAAGGCCGAGCCTCCTCCGCGCATCACCTCTACCCGCTCGATCATATTCGCCGGGATCTGCTCCAAGCCATATACGCCGGTCAGGGCGCTGAAGATCGGCCGGCTATCCACCAAGATCTGGGTATAAGGGCCTTCCAGACCATTGATACGTACTTGTTGGAAACCGCAATTCTGGCAGTTATTCTCCACACGCACGCCGGGCTGGAAGTTCAGACCGTCGGCCAAGGAAGTGGCGTGCGTAGTCTCGAACACCTTGGAGTCGAGTACATTTACCAAAGAAGGAGCCAGACGGCGGGTCGTCTCGTTACGGTTTGCCGATACGACGACACCGTCCAAGGAGACAGCGTCTTCCTCGGCATTGAAATTGATCTCCAATGTCTTCCCTTTCTTAAGGGTCACCGTCTTCTCCTCGGTTTTATATCCGATAGACTTCATGACCAAGGTGTATTTTCCCTCGGGAAGATTCTTCATATAGTAATGACCGGTAGCGTCGGTGGTCGTACCGATCGTCGTACCGTGGAGGTAGACATTGATAAAAGAGAGATGCTCTCCTGTTTTCTTATCGAGGATATGGCCTACGATATTAGCGTCGGAAGGATTCAGGGAGGTATGATCGTCTCCCTCTGCCCACGCTGATGTAAAGACACAGCACAGGCATAGTATAAGTGTAATGAACTTATTCATTGCTTGATTAATAGTTGTTTGAATATTAATGATTACGAATTGCCGAGGAGACGGGCATGCCCCGTCTCTACAAACGGATATTGATTTCTGGATATGTAATCAAACAACTGGGGGAGCCCGCAGGTATCGCAGTCCCTCAACGGAAGTGACATGATCCGGATAGACCGGAGACTCAGAGAGATTAGATATTTTTAAAGAATAGAATTGTAAACGTAACAGGTGAATCGCCCCGTCCATCACGTGAATAGATGAGAGCATATGAAACAACTGTATCTCCGCCAAAGAGGTATGATGATGGCAAGTACCGTCCGCCGTCTTCTTGAAAGGGTGCGCATGCACGATGGTCGTACCATGCTCCACATGGACGTGCGTAAAAAGCGAGACACTGCTATAATACGCAATAAAAAGTACCGGCAGCAACCACTTTATATATTTAACCATCGTTTCCCTCACCCTGTATCATCGTTATTTCGTGGGCAAAGATACTACAATTTTTTTAATTGCTTTGTTTTATATATTTTTGCGCTTCTAAAGCAAAAAAGAAACTCTTATGAATTGGTTACTTGAGACGCTTACAGAACCCTCGATGATACAGGCCGTGGCCGTCATTTCTATCGTGGCGGCGGTTGGTGTGTATTTAGGGCGGCTAAAGATATTCGGCATTTCATTAGGCATCACTTTTGTATTCTTCGCCGGTATTATGGCAGGGCATCTGGGCATTACCGTAAATAAGGACATGCTGAACTTCGCTCAGAACTTCGGGCTTATCGTTTTCGTATATACCTTGGGATTGCAGGTAGGTCCCGGTTTCTTCTCTTCCCTAAAAAAAGGCGGGGTGGAAATGAATACGATGGGATTAGGGGTGATCGCTTTAGGACTGATTTTGACGTTGGTGTTTCATTGGATAACAGGAATTTCCGTCCCCGTTATGGTAGGGTTGCTATCCGGTGCCGTAACGAATACCCCGGCCCTAGGTGCCGCCCAGCAAGCGCTCTTACAAATGGATCCGGAAAATACGAGGAACGTAACGGATATGGCTCTGGCCTGTGCCGTAGCTTATCCATTAGGTGTCGTAGGCGTAATTCTCGCTATTATCATCTTGAGGTCCTTATTCGCAAAAAAGACACAGAGCACGCATAAGGAGCAAGACACGACAACAAACGTAGCGGAATTTCAGGTATTAAACCCCTCTATTTACAATAAGAGCATCCAGCAAGTCATGAAATTGACAGAGAAACATTTCGTGATCTCCCGCCTCTGGAGGAACGGAAAGGTGACGATCCCTACCTCTGAAACCATCTTAAAGGAAAAAGACCATTTGCTTATCATATCCGTAAAGGCGGATGTCGAATCCATCAAGGTACTTTTCGGAGAACAAGAGACTACGGACTGGAATAAGGAAGATATTGACTGGAACGCTATCGACAGCCAATTGATCTCCCGCCGTATCGTCGTAACCCGCAACCGGGTAAACGGGGTAAAGCTAGGCTCGCTCCGGCTCCGCAACCTATACGGGATCAACATCACCCGGGTAAACCGTGCGGGTATCGATCTGGTGGCCTCCCGTGACCTCCGTCTACAGATTGGGGATAAACTAACGATCGTAGGCGAGGCCAATTCCGTGAATAACGTGGGTAAGATATTGGGAGACGAGCTGAAACGGCTGGATAACCCCAACCTGCTTGCCATATTCGTAGGACTTACGCTGGGCGTATTAATCGGGGCGATCCCAATCGCCATACCGGGAATGAGTACCCCCATCAAGCTGGGTATCGCCGGAGGACCGATCATCGTTGGAATCTTGATGGGTGCGTTCGGCCCCCGTTTCCACCTAACGACTTATACCACCCAGAGCGCAAACCTGATGATGCGGCAGTTCGGTATAGTGATCTATCTGGCGGGACTGGGAATCGACTCCGGAGCTCATTTCTTCGAGACCGTCTTCCGTGCCGAGGGATTGTTATGGATCGGTCTCGGTTTCCTATTGACGATCGTACCGGTCTTGATCGTCGGGTTCATCGCCTCGCAATTCTTCAAGTTAGATTACGCCCACAACATAGGTATGCTATGCGGAAGCATGGCCAATCCGATGGCCTTGAGTTATGCCAATACGACCGTCGAGGGTGACGAGCCTTCCGTATCTTACGCTACGGTTTACCCGTTATCCATGTTCATCCGGGTGATTTCTGCCCAATTATTGATCATGTTATTCACTTGACCGCTTAAAAAGTCTAACATTCGACCTGTTTTTTGTTTCACTTACCTTATCTTTGCAAGACATTTGAAACAATACTTTGATGAATGAATGAAACTATACTCAATGGGCTACTAAACTTGTTCGCTATATTTGCGTCCTTGGCAAAAATAGAAAGTGATCAAGCACGTCAAGCTGTCAATTCTTACTTAACCAGTCATTTTGGTATCCGCTCCCATAAAGAATATATGGAGCTATTTGAAGAGATACAAAGTGTTTACGATGACCCGGAGTTCGACATCGATAGAGAAAGCGTTATTATTAACGTATGCAACCAGCTCAAGCCCAAATTGATCGCAGAAGACCAACTATTGCTTCTTCTCCGTTTCATGGAGTTCGCCCATGGCAACAATGAAGGATTGAACGAGAACTTAGCCATTTTCCATAAGATCGCTACGATATTCAATATCGATACGGATACCTTCGACAACCTATACGCCTTTGTAGTCGGTAAAAAATCCCCCTCCATACTTACGATCAACGCTGATGATAGCGATAAAGACGTCAACCATATCTACAGAAGGGGGTTGGAGGGCGAGATACGGGTGTTGAGACTGACCCGGTTCGACCGAATGGTCTTTATCTACCAAGGCAGCGGACGGGTATTCATGAACGATATCCCGCTTACTTCCGGTATCTTCTATGGCTGGCAACGCAGCAGCGTAATCAAAAGCCCACTATTCTTGCCGGTTTATTATAGTGATGTCCTCGATGTATTCAATCAGAATGAGCATAAGGAACGTATTTTATTAACCGGGAGGGATATCGAGTTCAGCTTCAAGAATAGCGAGAACGGTATGCACAATTTCTCTTTCAACCTTGAATCTGGCCAGTTGGTAGCCATCATGGGAGGAAGCGGCGTTGGTAAGTCGACCTTGTTAAGCATCTTAAATGGGAATATTATCCCCGGAGAGGGAAATGTATGCCTGAACGGACATCCGCTGAGTGATCCGGAATGCAAGCAATTGATCGGTTTCGTGCCTCAGGATGACTTGCTGATCGAGGAGCTGACCGTATTCCAAAATCTATGGTATACCGCCCGCCTTTGTTTCGCCAACCTGACCAAAAAGGAGATCGAGGATCGTGTCAATACGATACTGGAGGATTTGGATCTGAGCAAGATCCGGGATTTGGCCGTCGGGTCTCCAATCCGGAAAACGATCAGCGGAGGGCAACGTAAACGTTTAAATATAGCACTGGAACTTATCCGTGAGCCGGCGATCCTTTATTTGGATGAGCCTACCTCCGGCCTCTCGTCCACCGATTCCGAAAAGGTCATCATGCTGTTAAAGGAACAAACACACCGGGGACGGCTCGTGGTTGTCAATATCCACCAACCTTCGTCCGAGATCTATAAACTGTTCGACCGCCTATGGTTATTAGATACCGGCGGTTACCCGATTTACGACGGTAACCCGATCGAGGCGATCACCTATTTCAAACGGATCGCCAATTATACAGATCAAGACATCAGTGTTTGCGGCACCTGCGGAAATATCAATCCGGAACTAATCCTAACCATTATCGACGCAAAAAAGATAGACGATAGCGGAAACCAGACAAACATCCGGAAGATAACTTCAAAAGAATGGCATGAGTTATATGTAGCTTCCCGCCCGAAGTTCCAAGAGGTTAAGCCTACCCCCCTGCCCCCGAATCATCAGCAGAAGCCCTCGATCTGGAAGCAATTCTGTATCTTCTTGGAAAGAAACATAAAGACCAAGCTGACCAATAAGCAGTACTTGTGCATCGCCTTACTGGAGACTCCTTTATTGGCGGTGATCGTGGCCCTGCTCACCCGCTTCGTACCCGATGACGGGTATTCTTTGCTGGCGAACAAAAATCTGGTATCCTACATTTTCATGGCGGTGATTGTCGCTACTTTCACGGGATTAAGTATCAGCGCCGAAGAGATCATCAAGGACCGGACGCTCCTAAAGCGAGAACGATTCTTGCGATTGAGCCGAGGCAGTTATCTCTCGTCAAAGATGTTCTACCTGCTTTGTATCTCAGCGATCCAAAGTTTGCTATTCATAGTGGTAGGAAATTTATTGATAGGCATTGGAAGCGAGATGTTCCTTACTTGGTGGATCACGCTATGGGCAACCTCATTCCTCGCCAACCTGACAGGTTTGGTACTATCGCAATCCCTAAACTCGATCGTAGCGATCTATATAACGATACCGCTGCTTTTAATCCCGCAGATCTTACTTTGCGGCTTAGTTGTCAAGTTCGACGATTTGAGCAGAAGCGCATCCAGCCGGAACATAGTGCCCCTTATCGGTGAGGTTATTCCCTCACGTTGGGCATTCGAGGCGTTGGTTACGGAACAATTCCGGAACAACAGCTACAACCGCCTATTTTTCACGGTCGAGAAAGAAAAGTTCCTAGCGCAATATTACCGGAATGTCCATGCTGACGAGGTGCGCAGCCTCATAAACAGCCTCAACCTGATCCCGGAGAAACGGGAAAAGAACACCCGGACGATCCACAACGAACTGGCCGTACTATCCCGTGCCGCCCGTATCGCCCCCTATACGTCCAAAGAGAGTTACGAGAGCTATATGGATAAAGTAGAAAAAGCCCTGCATACCCGTAGCGATAATTTCACGGCGTTATTAGAGAAAAAACAGAAAGAGGTCATTCAAGAACACGGCTCCGAATGGTTGAACACCTTGAAAAAGGAACATCATAACTCAGCCATCGAGGAGCTGGTACTCAACTCAACCAGTACCCAATTCTATAAGGAGGCCCACAACCGGATCTACCCTAAAATCGGGCAGATTTATCTGGAACCGGACAATAATTGGGGACGTGCGCCTTTCTATAGTCATGAAAAAAAATTCGCCGGTTATACATTTTCTACTTTTACATTTAATTTATTAATGTTAGGAATCTTTGCTTTATTGGTAATTATATCTATCTTCGCAGAGTTTCCCGGCAAGTATTTAAACAAAGGGAGCGATTAATGACAAAATATATAATCTAAAAATAAAGAATAACATGAAAAAGAGTTTTGTTAGCCTGCTAACCATAGCAGCGATTACATTTGGAATGGTATCTTGCAACAGCAGTAAAAAACAAGACGCCGCTGAGCAAAAAGTAGAGGAAGAAGCAGCTATCGCAGGAGAAGTATCTAAAGGTCTGCTTACTGCCGAGTTGAAAGACGAGGTTACTCGTTTCTTGAAAGATATGCCGGATTCGGAGTTGCCTTACAAAGTATCTACCGGCGAGGTTACGATCTCTGTCGCTAATACTGATTTTATGTTGCCGGTCAGCAAGGTTTCCGAATTGAACACACAAGCCCAGAAAGCACGTGCTTGCGGTATCTACTTCGCAGACTTGAACGTATTGAAGGCTATGAAAAAGCCGACTACAGATATCGAGAACGTATTGGTTAAATTGACTACGGATCTGGACATTCCATTCGCTATCGACATCATGAAAGAGTCCGCTCCCGCTAACGCCAGCAAAGAGGAGTTAAGCAAATTCATGAAAAACCAAGAAAACAAATTGATCGACGCTATGATGGAAAATGATAAGGCTGACGTTGAGCTTGAGTTGTTAGGGGGCATGGCTGTAGAATATGCCATTGTATACGCAAATCCGGGCTTGGTTGTTAAAGGCGACGCTATTTCCGCCGGTTTGAGCGAGAATATGGAAAAACGTATCGGTATCATCCAGCAGATCACAGCCGACTTAGCTAAATATTATCCTGACTTGGAGCAATTAGGAACTACAATCGCTCCGTTAAGCGGAATGGTAGCAACCATAAATACGGCTCGTGAGTCAAAAGCTAAGATTGAGGAAATGCGTGCGAATCTATTGAAGTAATATAAACCTCATATCATAAAAAGTGTATGGTGATAACATCATACACTTTTTTTATATCCCTTCGGATATCACTGCAACAGGCCTTGCAATAGTACTGCAACCCTTATGCAGTAATGCTGCAGCACCTATGCAGTAACACTGCAACGCCCATGCAGTATCCTATATCTTATGAGTTTTGATAAGTACCTTATCCCCATTTTCCAGAGTAGTAGCGAAAAGATAGATAGTTCCTCCATCCACAATTTTAGTTCGTTTACGTAACTCATCCACCGAGAGGGGGAAATTACGGACTGTGATATTCGCTTGGGGAATCTGCCTCGACAAGGTCTTACATTGTTTATTCGTAAAGGGGATCACTTCGTCTACCACAAAAGAACGTCCCGGAAAACTAGGGACAACCTCATCCGACGTATATAAATGACTGCTGACATGCAATTTATTCAATCCAAAACGAGTGGCGACCGCTTTAAACGCACCCGCCTTCAAGATGGAAGCGTTCGGTTCGTATAAATAACGCTTGACTTCTCCACGGATGGAAGCGACAGCTTCCCGTTCTTCCACCAATGAGAACGCAAACAATTCCGGCTCTTCCTCCGAAGTGAAATTCACGCAACAGATTTGAGGACTCCCGCCTTTCGAGCCTCGCTCCAACACAAACAAAAGCTCCTTACATTCATTTTTCACCGAAAGCACCTGTATGGCTGTCACATCCGGAAGCAAATCCAACGTCATATGAATATCCGCCATCGGAGATAATTTAGCGATCACCTTAGGGGCATGACCAAACAAGACAGGAACCAACTTTGTCAAGTCCGGCTCGCAATCTTGCAGCGCAAAAACCCGCTTATTCCCCTCTCCCCTACGAGCCGGATCGATATAAAACACATCTATTCCATCGATCTTATCTATTAACTCCGTAGAATCGCCATTCAATACCGTTACGTTACCAACGTCTAGCACCTTGAAATTATGGATAGCCGCCTCGCAATAAGCGGGAAAGCGTTCGATATAGGTAACCTGCCGTACTTTCCGGGAGAAGAAATAGCTATCGATCCCCAATCCACCAGTCAAATCACATACATGTGCCTGTGGATCTACCAACCTCTGTTTGTACAAGGCAGTCTGTTCCGAGGAACATTGCTCCGCCGCTATCTTCGCCGGAAAAACCAGTCGATCGTTTTGATACCATGAAGGTAGTTTATCCTTGATCTGCCGCCGAGATTTTAATTGATCCACCACGAAAGGGATATCGATCCCCGGATAACGAGAGGCGGAAAGCAACAGACGATTCAAATCATCCGACGCATGTTCCTTGATAAATCGTGAAAGTTCCTCTATTTGTTCCATGCTTTGTCAACCTATACGTTCTTTAGGCAAAGTTAGCGTAAAACGGCTACCTTTACCATATTCTGACTTCAATTGTATCTCACCGCCGAAACGCTGCGCTATCACTTGGCAAATCGCCAGTCCGAGTCCGGTGCCTTGCGCAAACTCATCCAATTTGCAAAAACGATCAAAGACTTGCTTCTGTTTCTCCTCAAGGATGCCGATACCAGTGTCTTCTACATAGATATGAAGGCAGTCGCCTTTCGTACAGAAATAGTATCCAACTTCTATATAGCCCGAAGTCGTGAACTTGATGGCATTATTGATAAAATTAGACAATACTTGTTTCAGCCGATAAGGATCTACCGCCACAACCACCGGGATCTCGGGGACACGCATGCGTAGCTCTACCCCCTCGGGCATCATCAATTGGAAAGTACAATAGATTTCATTGATCAAGACATTCAAATCATGGCGATCGAAAACAAAACTCATCTTTCCGGATTCCATACGGGAAAGATCTAAAATATCATTGATCAGTTTCAATAGTAAGTCGGAGTTCGTATTAATCAACTTCACGAACTGCTCACGCTCTTCCGGCTCCAAGACCTCTTCCGAGTTCATTAAATTCGAGAAACCGACAATCGCATTCAGCGGCGTACGGATCTCATGGCTCATATTCGCCAAGAAAGCCGACTTCATCCGATCCGACTCCTCGGCTTTTTCCCTCGCAGAGATCAATACCTCCTCCGTATCCTTGATATTTTGGATATTCAAACATAAGCCATTGATTACATACCCATCATTCGCATCCTCTAAGCTTCCGTAACGAAATTCCCACCATTGGTAACCTTTCCCGTTAAAATCGCAACGATATTGAAGGATATGATGAGAGATTGTACCCGTACAAATGAAATCAATTAAGGATCGCAAACTCTGCCTGTCGTCCGGATGGACCATCTCGTACAGCTCATCCAAAGGAATTTCCCGAGGAGAAGTATTCACATAGCTAAAGAGCTCGTTGTCAAACCGGAAAGTTCCAGACTGTAATTTCCAAGCGAATATATTACCCCCTTCCAACGCTAAAGAAAGATGCTCTTTCTCCTGCTTTAAATTAGCGAGCACCTCTTTCCTTCGTCTTGCTTCCCGCCAATAGAGATAAAACAAATAACCGATCAATGCCAACAATAAGATCACACCCAAGGAAGAGGCGATAAAAACCTCTATCTTATACCGTTCGGAAATAGGCATATTTATGACATGAACATTAGTAGGGACCTCTTCCTTTGAAATACCTAAACGTTGCATCTCTACCCAATCATACAGATACTCTTTGGGACTCTCTACGATCGGAACGGAAGAGACAGGCGTACCGGAAAGAATTTTAGCCGCCAACCTAGCCTGTTCCGCCGCTTGTATGCGGTTCGAGCAAAAATAGCCTCCCAGAACTTCCACGTTTATATTAAAGATTTCCCGCACTGCCGTAAATGAAGGAGTCACGAACATCTTAGACAAGCCTGCGGATGTATAGTCATAACGGATATTGAAAAATACGCAATAAGGATAGGTACCATTAATATTACTCAATAAAAACTCCCCATTGGCTTTACGAAAAGGCATGAAATGGATTATATTTTTCGAAGGACGTATCGCCTTCATTCTCATCTCGGTTCTAAACATCATGGAATCCACCTTAAAGTCCGGATCATTTAATTGGAAAGCCAATTGATTATAATCCAACACATACCGGCTCGTATCGACCGCTTTTATCAACTCCCGGAAAGCCAACTGCCCTAAGGAGGTCTTATCATAATTGATATAAATGCGAGACTTTCCCATTTGCCGATCGATCAAACGAAGGTTCTCCTCATAATCAATCTTATCCCAGCTACCTGTTACATTCGGATATTCTTCCAGCAAATCCCAATTAGGGAAATTGACGCCAGAGAAAACAACCGGAACTTTCTTTACAAAAGGATGGCCGCATTTCATCAACGTATAGGTAGCCTGATCATCATTCACCAATATGATGTCGGGCTTCCAAAGACGGATCGTATCGATAAAGTTATACATCCGTTCCTCTTCCTCCTCAGCCATATAACACTCGCAGTCGAGATAAAACGTACGGATGTCCGCATTCACCCGATTTTTTCCCAGCTCTTTCCGGATATCTGAGTTTAATTCCAGATAGTTCTTATCATCCCACCGAAAAGATTGGATCACAAGCACACGGCTCCGCTTCGCCTCAGGTTTACACCCCAACGCTAATAAAAGCAGAATAAAAACACCCCCGACATTATTTAAGAATCTCATGTCCAAACTTTAAACAGTAAATGTGACAAAAGTACGACTATTTTCATTATTCACATTCATTAGCTGTATCTTTCTTTTCCCTCTTCCGTTCTAAAATGAATAAATATATAGGGATTGTCAAGGAAAAGCCGTATATTTGTCCATTGGTTGAAAACCTTGTAAACTGTATATTAACAAGATTAATTCTATTAGTAAATGGGAAGAGTATTAGTTATTGGTGCAGGGGGCGTAAGTACCGTTGCTGTTAAGAAAATAGCGATGAATGCGGATGTCTTCACGGATATCATGGTAGCTAGCCGTACGAAAAGTAAATGCGACAAGATCGCCGCCGATATCAAGAACGTGAAAGTGCAAACCGCACAGGTAGACGCAGACAACGTGCAAGAGCTTGTTGCCTTGTTTAACGCCTTCAAACCGGATTTGGTGGTAAATCTGGCCTTACCTTATCAAGATTTGCATATCATGGATGCTTGTCTGGAATACGGTGTTAGCTATTTAGATACGGCCAACTACGAACCGCTTGATGAAGCCAAATATCAATACAGCTGGCAATGGGCCTATAAAGATCGTTTCGAGAAAGCCGGTCTTACCGCTATCTTGGGATGTGGTTTCGATCCGGGGGTTACCGGCGTATATACAGCCTATGCGGCAAAGCATCATTTCGACGAGATACACTATCTGGATATCGTAGACTGCAACGCAGGAGATCACCATAAGGCATTCGCTACCAATTTCAATCCGGAAATCAATATCCGTGAGATTACTCAACGTGGCAAATATTTCGAGGATGGGGAATGGAAGGAGACCGATCCGTTAAGCGTACATAAAGCCTTGAATTATCCGAATGTAGGACCGAAAGAATCGTATTTGATGTATCACGAGGAATTGGAAAGTTTGACCAAAAACTTCCCGACCCTAAAACGGGCTCGTTTCTGGATGACTTTCGGACAGGAATACTTGACTCATCTACGTGTCATCCAAAATATCGGTATGGCTCGTATCGACCCGATCCTTTACAACGGGCAGGAAATCGTTCCGATCCAATTCTTAAAAGCCGTACTGCCGAACCCGGGTGATCTGGGAGAGAATTATACTGGCGAGACTTCCATCGGTTGCCGCATCCGTGGTATCAAGGACGGTAAGGAATTAACTTATTACGTATACAACAACTGTAGCCACCATGCCGCTTATCTAGAGACAGGAGCGCAAGGTGTTAGTTATACCACCGGTGTTCCCGCCATGATCGGCGCCAAATTATTTATGCAAGGCATTTGGAAGAAACCGGGTGTATGGAATGTGGAGGAATTCAATCCGGACCCATTCATGAAAGAGCTAAATGAGCAAGGTTTGCCTTGGCATGAATTGTTTAACATTGACTTAGAATTGTAATATGGCAATACAAATAGGCGATAAGGTTCCCGAGTTTTTGGGAACCGATCAAGACGGTAAAGAGGTAAAGATGAGTGACTATAAAGGGAAAAAAGTAGCGCTCTATTTTTATCCGAAAGATAATACGAGCGGTTGCACGGCGGAAGCATGCAGCTTACGTGACGGCTATCAAGCCTTACAAGCGAAAGGCTTCGAGATCATCGGAGTAAGCAAAGATAGCGCCAAATCGCATCAAGGCTTTATACAAAAGCAAAACTTACCTTTCCGTTTAATAGCGGACACAGACACGGCCTTACAAGAACAGTTTGGTGTGTGGGCTGAGAAAAAAATGTACGGACGTTCATACATGGGGACTCTCCGGACCACCTTTATCATTAACGAGGAAGGTATTGTTACCAATATCATCGGGCCGAAAGAGGTGAAGACAAAAGACCATGCAAATCAAATCCTTAATTTATAAGGGACACATATGGCAAAAGAAGAAAATTTGTTCGAAGAAAAAGCGAAAGAAGAAGGTGGTAAACCAGCCGCTAATGCGGATAAGCTAAAGGCTTTACGTGCGGCAATGGATAAAATCGAGAAGAACTACGGAAAAGGTTCGATCATGAAACTGGGCGATGAAAGCATCGAGGATATCGAGGTGATACCGACAGGCTCTATCGCTTTAAACGCAGCGCTGGGCGTAGGTGGATATCCGAAAGGACGTATCGTCGAGATCTATGGTCCGGAATCTTCCGGTAAGACAACGATAGCGATCCATGCGATCGCCGAGGCGCAGAAAAAAGGAGGTATCGCCGCATTTATCGATGCGGAGCATGCTTTTGACCGTTTCTATGCCGAGAAGCTAGGCGTTGATGTAGAGAACCTATGGATCTCCCAGCCGGATAACGGTGAGCAGGCCTTGGAAATAGCCGAGCAATTGATCCGTTCATCCGCCGTAGATATCATTGTTATCGACTCCGTAGCCGCATTGACTCCTAAAGCCGAGATTGAGGGCGATATGGGAGACAGCAAGATGGGTCTGCAAGCTCGTCTAATGTCGCAAGCCCTTCGTAAGTTGACGGCCGCGATCAATAAGACGAATACGACCTGTATCTTCATCAACCAATTGCGTGATAAGATCGGTGTAATGTTCGGAAACCCAGAAACAACGACTGGTGGTAATGCGTTGAAGTTCTACGCTTCAGTCCGTTTGGATATCCGTAGCATCGGGAAGCTAAAAGATGGTGACGAGATCAAGGGAAACCAAGTGCGTGTGAAAGTTATAAAAAACAAGGTGGCTCCTCCATTCCGCAAGGCAGAGTTCGATATCATGTTCGGTCAAGGTATCTCCCGTTCCGGAGAGATCATCGATCTTGGTTCTGAACTGAATATCATCAAGAAGAGCGGTTCATGGTACAGCTACAACGATACCAAATTGGGACAGGGTCGTGATGCGGCAAAACAATGTGTCGAGGACAATCCCGAATTGGCAGACGAATTATCCGAATTAATATTTGAGGCATTAAAAGCCAACAAGTAATTTGCGGGGGCGGGCAAACCCCGCCCCTATACGAAATTGTAATGAGTAATAAAGACAAATATCGTTTACTTTGCAATACTGAAAAAAATATACCGATCTTCTCACATGACTGGTGGTTGGATACGGTTTGCGGAGAAAAAAAATGGGATGTCTTGCTTATAGAACAAAAGGGAAGGATACAGGCAACCCTCCCCCTTTACGTCCCCCATTCCGATATTGTCTCAATGCCTTCTTACACCCAAACGATGGGCCCTTGGTTCGCCGCAAGTTCCTCCGACACGAAATATACGACCGAGTTAGGACGACGTCAAGAACTATGCAAACAATTCACGGAAGAACTAAAACGCTATCCGCACTTCCTGCAAAATTTCAATTATGACATTACGGATTGGCTTCCGTTTTATTGGGCGGGATATAACCAAACGACACGTTATACCTATTTATTAAAAAATATCCGGGATCATCAAGCGGTATGGGAGAATATGAGCCCCAATATCCGGCGAAATATTACGAAAGCGCAGAATAAATACCATATATCCGTAAAAAAAGGGATTCCTTTGAATGAGTTCCTAGCTGTACAAACCCAAACATTTGACCGCCAGCATGTACGAATCAAGGAAGACACGAATGTACTGAAAGACTTGATCGCCACTTGCCGGCAAAGAGGACAAGGTGATTTATGGGGAGGTTATGACGAGCAAGGCCATTTACATGCGGCCGCTTTCATCGTATGGCAAGATCGATCGGCTTACTATCTCGCAGGAGGAGGAAATCCGGCCTATAGAGGTTCCGGAGCGCAAAGCTACGTCCTGTGGGAATGTCTTCATTTCGTTTCTCAATTTACGACGGTATTTGATTTCGAAGGGTCTATGCTACCCGGAGTAGAACGTTTCTTCCGCGAGTTCGGAGCTATCCAAACCCCATTTTTCACAATATCTAGGGGGAAATTGAGTTTATTAGACAGAGCACGCATTAAACTAAGCAAATGGGTATGAAAAATCGCACTTTACATTATATAATACGTTTTCTTGTAGGAGATGATGTCCCTAGCGAACTGGTGGAAACGATCGGGTACACGGCTGATCCCAATAAATTCGACCGATATAACGTCGTTATCATTCCATCCGGCTTCTTTGATGGACAAACATACGGGACTCCCGCTTCCTTACCGGAACTCCCCTTGCAAGAGGTTCAAGGTATCCCCTTGTTATTCGGCTCGCCGAAAGAGGAATGGATAAGAGATACATGGGTGGTTCATGCCGATATCATCGCAAGTACTTATTTTCTCATTTCCAGATACGAGGAGATGGTACGGCGTGGACTTCGGGATGAGCATGGAAGATTTCCCGGTAAAGAGTCCTTGCCCTACCGGGCCGGTTTCCTGCATCGTCCGATCGTGGATGAATATCGCATGCTGCTTCATCGTTGGCTGCGCCAATCCCGGTTACGTGTACCCGAGGTAAAAAAGCAAATCCGGAAGATCTACCTCACGCACGACGTAGATTCTCCGACTCTATATCGTTCGTGGAAAGGTTTGATACGGTCTATTAGAGATAGAAGAGGTTTATATAAATCCTTTCAAGGTAAATTCGGTTCCCTTGAGAAAGACCCGTTTTATACCTTCCCTTGGTTTTTCCGCCAGAATAGTATCCTTCAGGACTTGATCGGGAAGGAACAATGTCACCCTATCCTATTTATCCGGAACGGGGGGAAAGCCAAGCACGACAAACCTCATTACGATTTGAGGAATAAAGATATTCGTAAATTGATAAAAAGTGCTTTAGAGCATAATGTAACTATTGGTTTGCATAGTAGCTACCAAGCGGGTACGACTCCCAGCCTTATCCGGAAAGAGAAAACCGGTCTGGAAGATCATATCGGTAAAAATGTTCGGTTCAACCGTCATCATTTCTTGGCAATCCGGGAACCGGAAGATATGGACCAAATAGAGGCTGCTGGGGTTACGGACGATTTCACCATGGGGTACGCCGATGTCTCCGGATTCCGGTTAGGGACTTGCTACCCGGTTCGTTGGATCAATCCGATCACCCGCCGGCTATCTCCTCTCCGACTACATCCGCTTATTATAATGGATTGTACCCTAGAGGAGGAGAAATATATGGGACTGGATTTTGACAGGGCTTTAACCTATTGCCGGAATTTAGTGGAACAAGTAAATAATGTAGGAGGTGAATTGGTTTTACTATGGCATAATGACTCCGTACAAGAAGGGTCCGGAAGTTATTTACGTAAATTATACGCCCAGCTATTAAAAGAATTAGCGAAGCAGTGAAAACAATAAAATCCCTGTATTCAAATAAATCAGAAAGAATGATTACTAATTGTAAAAATATTTTAGTCCTCGCCCCTCATACGGATGATGGGGAACTTGGGTTGGGGGGAACTATCTCACGCCTGATAGAAGATGGTAAAAAAGTGACCTATGTGGCTTTCTCCACCGCACAGCAATCGGTTCCCGAGGGTTTTCCGAAAGATATCTTGAAGACAGAGGTCAAGCAAGCGACCCAGACCTTAGGTATAGAACCGGAAAACCTAATCATATACAATTACGAAGTAAGAAAACTGGGATACGCAAGACAAGAGATATTAGAGGAGTTAATACGCCTGAAAAAAGTATCCGATTTTGACCTAGTCTTCATCCCTAGCTTGCATGACATCCACCAAGATCATACGACGATCGCCCAAGAGGGTCTACGAGCGTTCAAAAACACGAATATATTAGGTTATGAGTTAATCTGGAACAACCTGACATTCAATACACAATGTTTTGTAAGGCTGGAAGAACGCCATATCGACGCAAAGGTAGAATCATTGAAAGCCTATAAATCGCAAGGAGCGAGAGATTATCTATCCAAGGACTTTATCTATTCATTAGCGAGAGCACGGGGCGTCCAAGCGGGATGTACCTATGCGGAAGCGTTTGAAGTCGTTCGTCTATTCTTATAACACTGATTGAATCCATGAATAAACTTCTTATCATATGTGATATGTTCCCACCCGCTTTCGCCCCCAGAATGGGATATCTATGCAAATATTTGACACGCATGGGATGGGAAGTTACCGTAGTGACAGAATACATAGAAGACAATACATTCGAATTCCTTACGGGGTATGCGGACGTGTATTGCGTCCGCTACTACAAAGCATCAGGAAAGATCTCAAAGCATATCGAATGGATGTGGGTCATGTTTCTAGACATCTTGTTTGGTTATAAAGACATGAGAATAATCAACGCATGCATCCCCTTAATAAAGACCAACCAATACAAGGGGATATTGTGTAGCACATACCGCACCTTTCCTTTAACCGCCGCCAAGACGTTAGCGATCCATACCAACCTCCCTTTCGTCGTGGATTTACGAGATATTATCGAGCAATACGCCTCCAACGAATATATATCGCATAAATTCCATACATTTTCATGGTTAGACGCATTCATCACAAAGCGATTTCGCAAACGGTTACTTAGAAAGCGAAATAACGCTTTGGAGGTAGCGGATTGTGTCACGACCGTATCGCCTTGGCATGTGGAGGTACTCAAACAATATAATCCCAACGTAAGACTGATTTATAATGGATTCGATCCTGAGTTGTTCTATCCGCAACAAATCAAGACCTCCCGGTTTATCATTACCTATACCGGACGGTTGTTAAGTTTAGCGATCCGAAATCCGGAGTTATTATTTGCAGCCATCGCCCGTCTTACGGAGGACAAGGTCATTATCCCCGAAACTTTTCGAGTTGTATGGTATACCGATCAAGAGTCCCGCTCCATCATCCGCCAAGAGGCCGAACGACATGGGGTGCAATCTTTCATGGATTACCATGAGTATGTACCGGCATCCGATATTCCCCTCATCTTGAACAAAAGCTCGGTGCTGCTTTCCTTGACGAATAAGTTTGACACGTCTGGTCCAAAAGGCTTCATGACAACTAAGTTCTTTGAATCGCTTGCGGTAGAAAAACCCATCTTATGCGTACAAAGTGACGAGGCTTACCTCGCCGAAGCCATCAAGGAGACCCATTCCGGACTGGCCGCAACCCGGGTAGACGAGGTGTACGATTTCTTGAAACATTACTATGAGGAATGGCAGGAAAAAGGATATACGACCTCGCCCGTCAATCGGGATAAGCTATCGAATTATTCCCGGAAAGAACAAGCTAGCCAATTTGCGCATATATTTGAGGAGATTTAAGCAGATGGATAAATACCTCAACATAGTATCGTTCAATATACCTTATCCCGCCAATTACGGAGGGGTTATTGATGTGTATTATAAACTGGAAGCCTTGCGTGCTTGCGGCGTGAAACTCATATTACATTGTTTCGAATATGAACGTCCGCATGCGCCGGAATTAGAAAGCATTTGCGACAAGGTTTTCTATTATAAACGCCGTACCGGGGTAATCGCTAATTTAACATGGCTCCCTTACAATGTATATAGCCGTAAAGATCATCGCTTGATCGAGAATCTTTTACAAAATGATTACCCGATCTTATTTGAGGGCCTCCACTCCTGCTATTATATGGACGATCCCCGTTTAAGAAACCGGATGAAGATATTCCGGGAGTGCAATATCGAGCACGATTATTATCGCCACTTGGCAAAGTCTGGCAAAGGATTGGTTCGCAATGCCTTTTTCAAGATCGAGGCCATGCGCTTCCAAGCCTATCAGAAAGTAGCACGGTACGCAAATCTGATAATCGCCGTATCCACGACAGACGCAGACTATTTACGAAAACAATTTCCCAATCAAAGGATCGAGTTCGTTCCTTGTTTCCACGAGAATAACCGGATTACGGCCGAACCGGGAAAATCCGATTATATTTTATATCATGGCAAGTTATCCGTTATCGAGAATGAACGAGCCGTGTTATTTCTCACCAAGCATGTTTTCAGCCAATTAAAACATACCTGCATAATAGCGGGCATGAACCCGACCCGTTTGATACGAGAGGCAGCCGCTCCTTACCCACATATAAAAGTAGAAGCAAATCCCAGTAAGGAACGTATGGACGCATTGATCCACAACGCACAAATTCATATACTAATCACATTTCAAGATACCGGCCTAAAACTAAAGCTTTTGAACAGCTTATTCGCCGGAAGGCATACGATTGTCAATCATCTCATGCTAGCGGGTAGCGGATTAGATCCTTTATGCCATATCGCCGATACGCCGGATGAGATGATACGGGCTTGCGAACAATTAATGGCCCTACCTATAGATAAAGAGGTGATAGATAAACGAAAACAGTTATTGTTCCCTGCTTTTTCTAATGAAGATCAGGGGATACGTTTATACAAGATGATATATGATGAAAGAGAATAGAAGTGATTTATTACATACATTAACCGAACGTTTGAAAGCGATCGACTATAATAAATTACCGATCAGCGATTATAATAAGCGATACATCGGCAACTTAAAGCCGGCGTTAAGCTATTTCATGCATATATACGCAGATTGCCTACAAAGAGGACTTCAAGCGATACAAATCCCTATCTCCGATGTCACGCTAATCGATTATGGAGGAGGAACCGGCTTCCTTAGTATTCTGGCGAAATCCATAGGAATAGGACAAGTTATTTATATTGATCTTAACCCATCTTCCGTGGAGACGATCCAGCTATTGAAACAAATAATAGGAATAGGCCCCGATATCATACTCCATGGAGATTCAGATGTTCTTGCGGACTGGTGCGCAAGGCACAAAGTCTCCCCCCAACTTTTAATCGCTACGGACCTGATAGAGCATGTCTATGATTTATCTTTGTTCTTCAAGGATTTAATCCATATAAACGATTCCATGTATCTACTATTCACGACAGCCTCTACACCATTCAACCCGTATGTCCAACAACGGTTACATAAGATGATGGTCGGATGCGAAAGTGGATCTTTGGAATCCCCCAACTATTATACATTACGAGAGCAATTCATAACGAAACTTTGCCCGGCTTTCTCCCCAAAAGAAGTAGAGACATGGGCCCGGCAGACTAGAGGCTTGACCTATCCCGATATCCAAAAAGCGATCGAGAAAAAGAGTTTACCAAGCCCGGAAGACCCATACAATACTTGCGATCCGGCTACAGGTAATTGGGCCGAACGAATCCTTCCCATACAGACTTATGAGGACTTATTGGCACCCTACCAGTTCAAGCTTAAAGTAGAGAAAGGATTTTATAACGCATACCGAAGCAACCCAGTTCTTTCTTTGATATGCAAAGGTATCAACGCATTGATCCGCAACAGCGGCTCCTTTGGTTTTCTATTGGCACCATTCATCATTCTCTCCTGCGGCAAGGAGCGAGCAGATGCCATCTAGAACATATTCACGGGTCAAGTCCTCAGCTTTCAAGATTTGGTCGTTCCACTGCAATAAATCAATATCTATCGGCACACGCCCACAAGATTTATCTTCCGGCTTACGGCCGATGCAGCATTCTATATCTTTCAAGACATCCTTTATTCGCACCGGACTCTCCTCGCTATACAAAACAGCCACTCGATTCAAAAATGTAGTTGATAATGGACAATCGATCGGTTCCGTATAAACTGGCTGAGAAAACTGTATAAAAACAAAATGAGCACGCAGCATCTCCGCCGCGCGCTCCATATTTTTCTCTTTATCCCAATTAGAGCCTAAGCACAATAGAACCCGGTTTCGTTTATTCTCCATCTCCGGCTAAAAGCGTTTAGTCATTCTTATGATTATTCAAGAATGTATTGATAAAACCGATCAACTTCACGAAAGAAGCGGAAAATTGTCCGGTATCGCTATTACGGATAGAGATAAATTTCTCCTTACCTTCCGTGGTAAATGAAACCTGATACATGATATCCCCTAAATCCCGGTTCGTCTCCTCCTCAAAGCCATAAGAGTCTTTCATCTTAAAGAAATTACATTTTTGCAGAATCGGTTTTAAAGAAGCAAACTCCTCGTCAGTCAATGTCCCCTCCATAATTTTAGGATCTCGTTTCTTGGCGAAATTATCCATATAATAATTATACTCCTCGATACGGAATGTCTTGTCACTATCAAACAGAACCATTAGTTTGTAGTTATCTACACTTTCCATACTATAACTAAAAGAGAAATCCTTCAATTCTTTTTTACAGCCTGTAAAACAAGCAGACAGAAGAACCAATAAGGTGGCGAACAAAGTAATTCGTAGTTTCATTTGTCTAAAGTTGAAATTTGTGGCACAAACATACATAAAATACTCGAAAAACAACCCATGGAAATAAAAAAATACCTATTAGTTGGTATTGGTGGTACGAAGTTTTCAAGCTACCTTCGCGTAACATTTAATAGGACATGAGATTATCAGAACTTCGCACAGGCGATAAAGGTGTTATAGTAAAGGTAATGGGTCGCGGAGCTTTCCGCAAACGCATTATCGAGATGGGATTTATCAGAGGGAAAGAAGTGATCGTTATACAAAACGCTCCGCTCAAAGACCCTATTCACTATCGTGTAATGGGATATGATGTCTCATTGCGACGCTCGGACGCCGCATTGATCGAAGTCGTTAGCGCGGCGGATTTCGAGAAGGAACAAGCTACCTCGGTACAAGATACGAACAGGAGTGCAGACTCTTTTATCCTGCCTTCCGGCAATGAATTGCAAGCCATCGCATTACATAAAGGAAAAACAATTAACGTAGCCTTGGTTGGTAATCCGAACTGCGGAAAGACCTCTCTTTTCAATTTCGCATCCGGAGCACATGAGCATGTGGGTAACTATAGCGGCGTGACCGTAGATGCCAAGGAAGGAACCTTCCAACAGAATGGCTATACATTCCGCATCGTAGATTTACCGGGTACTTACTCCCTATCCGCTTACACGCCGGAAGAATTATACGTGCGTAAGCATTTGAATGAAGAGCAACCAGACGTGGTGATCAATGTTATCGACGCATCCAATCTGGAGCGAAACCTATATTTGACCGCCCAACTGATCGATATGGACGTTCGCATGGTAATCGCCTTAAACATGTATGATGAGCTGGAACGCCATGGTAATAAATTCGATCATGAGTCCTTAGCGAAAATGATCGGGGCACCGATTATCCCGACCGTAAGTAAAACAGGCTTTGGCATAGAGGATTTGTTTAACCGTGTAATCAAGGTATACGAAGAAGAAGATCCTGTCATCCGTCATATCCATATTAATTACGGAGAGTCTTTAGAGAAAGGGATCAGCAACGTTAGGAAGACCTTGAAAAATAGCGTGGATATACCCAAAAGCTTGTCAAAGCGGTATCTATCTATCAAGCTATTAGAGGGAGACCGGGAGATAGAGACATTTATAAAAACGCTGCCCGGTGCCGAAACGATATTCCAAGAAAGAGACCGTAATACAGCCCTAATAGAAAAGTTATTGCAAGAGGATTGTGAGACCGCATTCACGAACGCACGCTATGGCTTTATTTCCGGAGCGTTGCGTGAGACTTACGAGCAAAATACGATCAAAGAGGCAACGAGTACGCAGATCATCGATCTATTCGTCACGCATAAAGTCTTAGGTTTCCCTATCTTTATCCTATTCATGTGGATCATGTTCGAGGCCACTTTCCGTTTGGGAGGCTATCCGATGGAATGGATAGAGGCATTGGTCGAGGTGATCGGTAATTTCGTGCGCAGCCATATGTCGGAAGGACCTTTGAAGGATCTTCTCGTGGATGGTATCATCGGTGGCGTGGGAGGTGTTATCGTGTTCCTGCCGAATATCTTGATTCTGTATATGTTCATATCGTTCATGGAAGACTCCGGATATATGGCACGTGCGGCTTTTATCATGGATAAGATCATGCATAAGATGGGACTGCATGGAAAGTCGTTCATCCCTTTAGTGATGGGATTCGGTTGTAATGTTCCTGCTATCATGGCCTCCCGTACGATAGAGAGCCGTAATAGCCGGATGATAACGATGTTGGTAAATCCGTTGATGAGCTGTAGCGCCCGCCTGCCGGTTTATGTATTGCTGACCGGGGCGTTTTTCCCGAAGAACGCCAGCTTTGTGTTATTAGCTTTATATGTATCCGGAATCTTGCTGGCAGTTATCATGGCCCGTCTTTTCAAACGCTTCCTGTTTAACGAGGAGGATGTTCCTTTCGTAATGGAACTCCCCCCCTATCGGATGCCTACCGGCAAATCCATCATGATCCATATGTGGGAGAAAGCGAAACAATACTTGCACAAGATGGGAGGTATCATCTTGGTCGCTTCTATCATCATCTGGTTCCTTGGGTATTTCCCCAGACATTCGGAGAGCGGAGATCAGTTTGATCGCCAGATAGCGGAGATCGAAAATACGGAGTTGGATTCTCAAGAAAAAACAGATACGATAGAGGAGTTAGAACGCTTGAAGGCAATCGACCACCAACAAAATTCGTATATCGGGCGTATCGGCCAGACGATTCAACCGGTCTTGGCTCCCTTAGGATTCGACTGGAAAATGAGTGTAAGCTTACTTACCGGTATGGCGGCGAAAGAAGTTGTTGTCAGCACGTTAAGCGTATTATACACGGGGAATGCCGATGATGACAGCCAAGCCCTGTCGGAGCGTTTGAAGCAAGACCGTAACGCAGAAGGTAATTTGGTATTCACACCGCTCATAGCGATTAGCTTAATGCTTTTCGTCTTGATTTATTTTCCGTGCATAGCAACTATATCGGCTATTGTCAACGAGTCTGGCTCATGGAAATGGGGTATATTCGTTATCATTTATACTTGTGTCCTAGCATGGATCGTTTCTTTCATTGTTTATCAAACGGGGAATTTCTTTGTGGGTTTATTCAGCTAAGAACTTTCCTATGTTTTATTTAGTTATATATAGGAGGTAAATTTATAGGTATGTGGCAAGATATAGCAGTTTGCGTTATTGGTATCTCGGTTATCGGATATATCGCATATAAGGTTTATCGAATGCTTACGAAACCGAAATCCAGTGATCCTTGTTGCGGATGTAGTGGGTGTTCGTTGAAAAAAGAGTTTAGAATGAAGGAATAACAAAATATTTTTTATATTTGCGTTATTCTAATACACCATAGGTTATGAATAACACGGCCTTACAAATATATGCCCTTTTTATCCTGCTGATCTTATCAGTAGGCTGTAAAGATGATTGGAAAAACCTTAACTTGCGTAGCGGAGAGAATGAACCTTTTTATTGGGAAAACAATAAGCTCGCAGCTCAGAGACTAGCGAAAATCATGTACAATAAAACAGATAGTGGAAGTTATGAACGTTTTAAGATCGTCCATATTTCGGATTCTCATTTATCCTCTTGGTCTCCGAGCAATAATTACGAGTTACCTATAAATCTACGACAATCCATCCAATTCGCCAATCAACAAGAACTGCGAATCAATGCGATAATCGCTACGGGTGATTTTATCTCTATTGATAAGAAAAAGAAGGCGAAAGAATATATGCACTCATTTATTCATTACCTTTATGATGAAAATCATGTTCCCACCTTTATTTGTACAGGAAATCATGATAGCAATTCCGAGGAAGAGATAGGCAGTACCTTCTTTTATAAAAACGAGATCAACGAAATATTATTCGCCAACAGTAATTATTCGAAGAATCGAAATAGTGCCGAGAATTATTACTATTCGGATGTAGCAAACCCTCAAGGAGGTACGATCCGTTTCATCGCCCTCGATATGTTAGACCAACCAGCATCCCAATATAATACTTTATCTTACGCATATTTCTCCCAGAAACAAATAGACTGGCTTATAAACACCGCATTGAAAAATGGCATGACAGACCATCATAGCGTCATTATCTTAACTCATTACCCATTTCAACGCCGTAGTGTAAATAACGATACCTATTTATGTGATGGGGATTATGTCCATTCGTGGAATATGATTCCCGAAATCATTGAAGCCTTTCGTACTCGTTCCTCATTAGAAAAAGTATATCCAAATCAATTCAACCTAGACCCCATCAATGTCAAAGCAGATTTCAGTGACCGCAAAGGAGAATTTGTCTGCTATCTAGGTGGACATATCCACTGCAACGCCTATTTTGACGTGACTGGATTAGAAAACGAAAGCACGGAACTCGTTCCACAAAAAATGATCCTTTGTACCAATCAAGCTCCAAGTGAAAAAGGCGTGGTATACAACAGGGTCATACGTGAAGAGGATAGCCTATCAAGTAACAGTTTTTGTATCTATGCCGTAGATACAAAAGAAAAGAAGATTTACATCACCTATTTCGGTGCCTATAAACCTTCTAATGATTGTAACTATTCGGAGATTCATACAATCTCGTATAATTAAAATTTACCGACCTATACAATGATAGATAAAGCCGGCTTCCTCTAACTCTGTCTTGTCATAAATATTACGTCCGTCTAAAATTAAAGGCGTGGACATCAATTTCTTGATAACAGACCAAGAGGGCATACGAAATTCTTTCCATTCCGTAACAAGCAACAGAGCGTCCGCGTCTATCACGGTCTCATAAATATCTTTGCCATATGAAATCATCCCCACAGGTAAACGTCTTTGAGCCTCGGGCATTGCAACCGGATCATAGGCGGAAACTACACATCCAGCTTCTTTCAACTTTTTGATTAAGACTAGCGAAGGAGCCTCTCGCATATCATCCGTTTCCGGCTTAAATGCCAATCCCCATAAAGCAATTCGCTTACCTTGTATATCTCCTCTAAAATGTTTCATTAATTTACGGAACAATATCGATTTCTGCTCCTCGTTTACGGCTTCCACCGCTTCTAGGATACGCATTTGGTAACCACTGTTGGCTGCGGTCTTCACAAGCGCCTTAACGTCTTTAGGAAAACAAGACCCACCGTATCCACAACCCGCATATAAGAAACGACTACCTATACGGGCATCCGTACCGATTCCTTTACGTACCATATTAACATCCGCCCCAACTATCTCACACAAATTGGCAATATCATTCATAAAACTGATGCGAGTAGCCAACATAGCGTTCGCCGCATATTTTGTCATCTCCGCAGATGGCACATCCATGAAGATTACACGGAAATTATTTAACAAAAAAGGACGATACAATTTCGCCATCAACTTCTGAGCACGATCAGACTCAACCCCAACAACAACCCGGTCTGGACTCATAAAATCCTTGATAGCCGCACCTTCTTTCAAGAATTCAGGATTAGAAGCGATATCAAATTCAATACTCACATCTCGCAAGGCTTGTTCCTCCTTGATCGCTTTCTTGATTTTCTGGGCAGTGCCTACCGGAACCGTACTTTTCGTAACAACCAAGATATATTTATTCATATAGCGTCCTACCGTACGGGCAACCTCAAGCACATACTTCAAGTCTGCGCTACCATCCTCATCGGGAGGTGTACCAACCGCACAAAACAGTACCTCGACCTCATTCAAACATTCTTTTAAATCAGTCATAAAATGAAGACGACCAGCTTGGGAATTGCGTGCCACCATCTCGTCTAGCCCCGGTTCATAGATAGGAACTATGCCTTTCTTTAGATTCTCAATCTTTACCTTATCCACGTCCACACAAAAGACCTCAGTCCCCATTTCCGCAAAACAAGTACCCGTTACCAACCCGACATAGCCTGTACCTACAATCGCTATTTTCATATATATCTATTACTTATGTTTATAGTGCATTTAAAAGAGATACAAAAGTAAGACTATTTCAAGAATTATACATAACTTTGGAAGCTTTTTTGGCATAAGCATGAACTAAAAAAGGAAGTCAATATGAAAATTATCTCTGAAAATCAGATTAAGGATTTAGGAATTACGCCTGCGACCTGTGTAGATTGGGCGAAAGAAAGTTTCTCTATAAAAAACAAGGCTCAATTACCCGCAAAAATAAGTGTACACCCCCAAGGTAATGACTTTTTCACTTCCATGCCCTGCCTCTTACCCCAAGAATTCTCTAGGTTTGGAATCAAGGTGGTTCATCGTATTGTAGGTGGCATACCTGCTTTAGGAAGCGATATCCTACTCTATGATTCCAATACGGGAGAACTATTAGCCCTATTGGGTGGAGATTGGATAACCGCTATGCGTACAGGAGCTGTCGCCACTCTCGCTATCCAAACATTAAAAGCGACCGATGCCACTACTTACAGTTTCATCGGCTTAGGAAATACAGCTAGAGCAACTATGTTATGTTTACTTGATAGCCAAAAAAATACGCATCATACAGTTCAGCTATTAAAATATAAGGATCAAGCGGATTCCTTTATAGAGAGATTCGGGGCTTATCCCAATGTTACATTCTCGATCATAGACAATATAGAGAATCTCATATCCAACTCAGATGTTATTATCAGTTGTATAACAGACGCAAGCACCTTGATCTGTCCGAAAAATGACCTATTTAAAGAAGGATGCCTAGTCGTGCCGATACATACGAGAGGATTTCAAAATTGCGATCTCTTTTTCGACAAGGTATATGGCGATGATACCGATCATGTGAAGGGGTTCCGTTATTTTTCCCAATTCAAACAATATGCCGAGCTAGAAGACGTTTTATCAGGTAGAACGGCTGGCAGAGAAAATGACCATGAACGGATATTAAGTTACAATATAGGTCTTGGTCTACATGATATTCTATTCGCAAGTAAAATTTATGATAGTTTATCTGCGCAATCTCCAGAGATTAAGATAGAAAGAGAGGTATCAAAATTCTGGATATGATATCGGTTTACATTATATGCAGCGTTTTAGATAATAGAATCATCTTATAAAGACAACCCCTTCTCGGTTATGTACAGTCAAATTAATATTTTGACAGTAAAATCGACAGGGGTATTTGTTTATACAATTAAAAAAGAATAAGATATGCAAGCGATCATATTAGCGGCAGGCATGGGCAAACGCCTTAAAGAGTTGACAAAAAACAACACAAAATGCATGATTAAGGTACATAATCAAACCTTAATCGAACGTATGCTTAAACAACTGGAAGCTCTATCCCTGAAACGTATAATTATCGTGATAGGTTATAAAGGAGAAAAGGTACGTGAGCTTATCGGAGATAAGATAAACAACACTCCTGTTCTTTATGTAGAGAACAATGTATATGATAAAACAAATAATATATACTCGCTATATCTCGCTAAAAACTATCTGGTGGAGGACGAGACAATTCTACTTGAATCCGATCTAATTTTTGAGAACTCCATTCTCAGCAAATTGATAAACCATCCCTATCCAAATTTGGCAGTAGTTGCCAAATACCAAAGTTGGATGGATGGTACCGTCGTACGGCTGGATGAGGATAACAATATATTGAACTTCATCTCAAAGAAAGCGTTTCAATTTTGCCAAAAGGAGTCTTATTACAAGACCGTAAATATATATAAATTCAGTAAGGAATTTTCCACTAATAAGTATATTCCGTTCTTGGAAGCTTATTGTAAAGCCCTCGGTAATAATGAATACTACGAACAAGTTCTAAAGGTAATATCCTTATTAGACAGACCGGATTTAAAGGCCTTGACGATTACAACCGAAAAATGGTATGAGATAGATGACCAACAGGACTTAAATAATGCGGAAGCCTTATTTTCGGAAGGCAAGCAAGCTTTATCTTTATACGGCAAACGTTACGGTGGATACTGGCGTTTCCCTATGTTATTGGATTTCTGCTATCTTGTCAACCCTTATTTTCCAAATACCCGATTGAAGGAAGAAATGAAAGCTAATTTCGATACTCTCCTTACCGAATATCCTTCCGGTATGCAAGAAAACGCTCAACTAGCCGCCCGTTATGCGGGAATATCCTCCGAACAAATCATCGTAGGAAACGGAGCGGCCGAGTTAATCAGTGGTTATATGCGTATGACCTCTAAGTATACCACAGGAGTTATATTACCAACATTCGAGGAATACCCGAACCGTTTGGCCCCTAAGCAGCTGGTGTATTATACTCCCAGCAACCGAGACTTCTCTTATACTGCTTTAGACATTATATCTTTCTTTGATAACAAAGCGATTGAGCAACTTTTGATAATTAACCCTGATAACCCATCTGGAAATTTATTATCTAAAAATGAGATATTTGCGCTAGTCGAATGGTCCGAACGAAAAGGGATTCGTTTAATCATAGATGAATCTTTCCTTGATTTCGCAAATCCTGAAAATAAACTTTCCCTGTTAGATAAAGAGCTTTTAAACAAATATCCACATTTGATTGTCATTAAGAGCATATCAAAGTCATACGGCGTTCCCGGATTACGATTAGGTTTTTTAGCGTCGGGAAACAAAGATCTCATACGAGCGTTAAAAAAAGATATATCAATTTGGAATATCAACTCCTTCGCAGAATTCTATATGCAGATTTTCATAAAATACAGTGATGACTACGACAAAGCCTGCCATAAATTCTTAAACGAAAGAGAGCGTTTCTTCCAAAATCTACAGGCCGTCTCATATCTTAGGGTTATTCCCTCAGCCGCAAATTATTTCTTATGTGAAGTAACCGATACTTACACATCGGAGGAACTTTGTAGCTCTTTATTGTCGGGAAATAGTATCTTGATAAAAAACTGTGGAACTAAAGCAGGGTTCGAAGGGAAACAATATATCCGAATCGCTATCCGGAATAAGGAAGACAATGATAAGCTAACAGAAGCGTTGACTTCATTGAATAAATAAGGAAATTCAATCCGGTCTTTATTATATGGAAATAAAAAAGAAGCTCAAGAATCCTATGGTTATAAATTTTATCTCCTTGGCATTGCTCCAAGGAGTTAATTATTTATTACCTTTATTATCATTCCCTTTTCTTTTCAGAGTACTCGGTGTAGAACGCTGGGGGCTCGTGACGTTCGGCTATGCCTTGATGCAATATTTCATTATGTTCACGGATTTTGGCTTTAACCTATCAGCCACGAAATATATCTCTGAGCATAAAACGGATTTAGGTAAAATCAACTCTTACCTAAATAGCACAATGCTTGGACGTTTCTTTTTATGCGGGGTCAGTTTCGCCATACTACTCATCCTGATCACTTGTTTTGATAAGTTTAAATCAGAGTCTTCTTTTTATCTCCTATATTTTGGTATGATCATAGGCAATGTTATGTTCCCTATGTGGTTTTTTCAAGGCATGGAGAATATGAAATACATTACGGTATTCAATATCGTAGCGAAATCATTGAGTTTCCTTCCCTTTTTCATCTTCATTCGAAAACCGGAAAATTATATATACGTACCGATATGCTATAGTTTTGGCTTTATTCTTGCCGGGATCGTTAGTATCTTTATTGTTTACTTCAGAATGGGGATGAAATGGTACTTCACATCGATCGAAGAAGTTAGTAACTCCTTAAAAGATAGTTCCACTTATTTTCTCTCCCGGGCCTCGACCTCTTTGTTCACCACAAGCAACTCGTTTCTATTGGGTTTGATTTGCGGAAACACAGCAGTGGGTTACTATTCGGCAGCAGAGAAGCTATATCAAGCGTACAATCAGTTATTGACACCATTCACTGGGGTTTTATTTCCGCATATAGCGAAAAGTAGAGATGTCTTGTTCTTTAAAAAAGTATTCTATAGAATAACATTCTCCAATTTCTTTTGCGTAACGACCGTACTTTTATTCTCAAGTTACGTATTAAGATTTGTCTATGGGACAGCCGATCCGGATATCTTAGAAGTATTCCGGATACTTGTAATCGCTTGTTTCGTAACCATCCCCTCTATGTTACTAGGATATCCATTTCTGGCGGCCATGGGGCACCCTCTATATACGAACTATACAGTTATGACCACCTCCATGGTACACATCACTGGATTAGCGATCCTATATGTTTGCGGAATGATCGCCCCTATCACGGTAGCAATGATGGTAGTCGTGTCTGAGACACTTCTTTTCCTTTTCCGTATTTGGGGGATACGTAGGTTCGGGCTATTCCGAGCGTAAGAAGCTGAGGCAAATTTGACAAGCGATTTAAGAAAAGACATATCTTAGCTTCATCAACCAAGTATCTTAGGTTCGTTGGCAAAGTATGTTAAGTTACTTTGCCGATGAAGTTAACTTACTTTTTTGCCCAACTTTCCCACAAAACGCAAATTCCCGATAAAAGGTCGTAATAGCCATAAAGATTTAAAAGTTTATGGCTATTACAACATATAGTTCATTGTATTAAAATGTGTGTATTTGGATGCACATTAAAAGTAGTAGAAGAAAATTGCTTTGCGGTCACGTACACGGTTTCTACACTATCAAGCCCAGTAAACCTAAACAAAGAAAGGCAAGGTCTCACGTCTACTGTTCGTAAAACATAGTTCGATGAGCAATCAATATATTGCAACGCAGGATTACCAGATAAATCTAACGACTGCAAAGCACAGGACCTACAATCCAAGTTTTGCAGGCTAGGATTACCTTTTATATTCAACATCTTAAGTTGAGAATTTGATGGACACCTCAAGGTTTCCAATAACGGGGAATTACTCGTATCCAAACATTCTATATCCATGTTAGAACATAGAAGATAAATTAAATTAGTTTTCTCGCTCAAGTCTAATTCTTTAATGCCCACCCATTCCATTGTTACCTCTTCCAACGCTCCGCAATCAGCGAACGACAACTCATCTTGATATAAATGATAAATTTTCAAGTATTTAAGAGATTGACATCCATTCAAACGTAAAAAAGCACTAGGATTATAATTATAAAATTCCAGATGCTCAAGGGAAGCACATCCACTAAGATCCAAGCCGGAAAACTTTCAGTTGTATATAGTTTTAGGCCTCGGATACTTTTATTGAAATCCAAGCAAGTTAATCCATAGCAATCTAAAAACAAATTAGGACAATCACTAACATCGACTTCCCCCGCATTTCCCTCCAACCGGGTATTATCAAGGCTCGTACAACCTTTAAACTGTAATGAGGTCAGGAGGCTAGAAGTTATATACAATGATTCCAACGCTGAACAATTCTGGATATCAACAGAAGAAGGTTGGGCATCCGACCGATAAGTCAAATTCCGCAAATTAGGATAAAGACTTCCTTTTAGTTCTTTTATCGTCATATTATATACCGTGATACTTTCTAAAGCATGATTCTTACTTAAATCCAAAACACCATCTCCACTATCAATAAATATTCCCTTCAAACGAATACAATCTGATAGGTCTATATTGCCAATGCGTCTACTTTCAAACGTTTCCAAGCCAACACACCCTTCCAAGTTAATCGAATACGCATAATCAGCGGCTAAACTTTTTAAAGACTTACAACCTTTCAAGTTCAATGCATAATTCTTACCTGTAGGAGTAAATTCCTCTAATGCTTCGCAACCACTCAAATCAATATCCATTAAACCAATAGCTCCCGTAAAAGCAATGCGCTTCAAACGTTTATTATTCTTTAAATCTAAGTTTTGGAAACTAGCCCCATCTGAGTAATATGCGATAGATGATAGCTGCTCCAAGGACGGCAAATCATTAAGAATAACTCCTGTTGTCTTTATTTTGAGGCATAAATTCTTTAATTGCTTACAAGCATTTATATCTATCGATTCAAGAACCACCGTAGAACAAGTCAAACTATCTAACTTACAATCTTCGGGAAGCTTCAGATAATTGGTATGGGAATTACATACCAAGATCTTTAATGCTTTATTCTGACTAAGATCTACAGAATCAACCAGTGCGTAAGTCAATGACTCTAACGAAGTGAAAAACTCAATCCCTTCATTGATCCGTAAGATTTGAACTCTTCTCCCGGATCCATAATGTAATCTTCCCATTCAGCCCTCCTTTACTAGGAGGAGTTGGGGTCGGATCAGGAATCGGGTCTTCTTTTCCACATCCCACAATAAACACAATCGCAAACACATAGGCAAACCATTTCAATGTTTTCATAATTATCTCCATCTAATATTATTAGATATAAATGGAAAATAGAAACATATATTATCGTATATTCCTTATCTAATATGTAATGTATTTGAAGAAAATATCATTTTACCATTTCTTCTACCTATAGTATAACCAATATCTGATAATCCAGCTGTCGGCATATAACCACATTCTGGAGAATAATTTGAAGTAACAATAAAATCCTCAGACTCATAAACGTCAATTTCACCCTGCCTCGTATCAACAATATATATTGTATGCGGCAGAACGCCTACCAACTAAGCCGTTGAAGTATCAAACGCCATTTTAATATTAGAAGAAAGAATTCGTATCGCACTACACCCTCTAGCCACACAATATTCATTAGTTCTTGATATTGCTCTCAGATTCTCAGGTACAACATCTGTTGTATCCTGCATATTTATAGACAAACATGCTCCATCTCTCACTCCCAAATTAGAATTTAACAAATCTTCATTTGAGCAAGAAACAAATAAAGTCAAACAAAATAAAAATATGCATATAGATAATTTTCCTAAAAGAAAAAAAATTCAATAATATCTCAGTTCTTCATTTTCACCAGATACAAACAAAAATCTATCAATCAACAATTTACACACTTTCATACAAACCACAAAAAGCAAATAAATGCAAAAAGGATGATGAAACATAGTTTATTCCAAGAATAACCCATAACTTTGTTTCATAATATAAATATGTACAAGTTACTCAACGTACTCTTATAAAAGTATGATACAGTCTTTGATTAATAAACATTTTTTCAATCTGCTTCTTTTCACCTTGACTTTTGGTATATTGTTATACGATGCCATCGGGTTTGATTACACAGATGAAATTTGCGCCTTATTCCTGTTCGTTTTATTCGGTATATATCTGTTTTCCACATCCGACTGGAACTTCAACAAGGGCTTTTTAACAACCATTGGTATTTTCCTGTTCTATTTTTGCTACTCCCTATACATTGGAAGTAATACGAAAACAGCGATAATATCAGATATGTTAATCCAGATCAAGCCTTATCTCGCTTTTTTCTGCGTATACTCAATGATGCCAAGATTTAGCGAATCCCAGAAAAATATCATGAAATCAATATGTCTTGTATTTTGGTTTCTCTTGCTTCTGATGGGACTAGGGAAAGCTGTAGAGCCTAGGATTTTATTCCATCTCATGGGACATCCGGCTTATTATGCGGCAGCCGTTGTATGCGTTTCCCTTTGTTATTTGTATTGCAGTAAGTTCACTAATCTTGATAAGATTACATTTGTTGCTTTATTGTCTATTGGACTAATATCTGGTAGATCTAAATTCTATGGATTTTTCGCTCTAGCCACATTTATCACGTTCTACTTCTCAAATATAAAGCAGTTCAAGTTAGACGCAAAGAATATTACGATCATATTACTAACTATTGTCGCAGTATTATTTGTCGCTAGAGAGAAAATCTATTTCTATTTCTATCAGACATTAACCAGCGAGGTAGACAAAGACATGATCGCCCGGTATGTATTATATGCGACCGCCCCACAGATATTAATAGATTACTTTCCTTTCGGTAGCGGGTTCGCCAGCTTTGGGACTTTCTCCTCAGGAGTGTATTATTCGAGTATCTATTCAAAATATGGAATAGATGGAGTATGGGGTATGAGTAAGGACCATTACAACTTTATAGCGGATACCTACTACCCTTCTTTAGCTCAATTTGGCATTGTAGGGATTATCTTATACATCACTTTTTGGATCTATATCCTTATGAAGGCAATTAAATTCCATAAAAGGACATATAATATGAAATGCTTATCGATGGTATTGATGATCATTGGTTTCTTTATCATTGAGGGCACTACCGACTCAACATTTACAACGCATAGAGGCTTTTTTGTCCTTATGCTATTAGGTTTAATATTATCAGATTTGAAGAACGGGGTGACAGATGAAGTTCATCCAAATGCAAAAGAGTTACAAGATGAAAATACTTCAGATAAATAAATACTTTTTCAAAAAAGGAGGTGCGGAAACTGTCTTTTTCAACACGATTCAGCTCCTCGAGAGACATGGGCACACAGTTATCCCATTCAGTCTTAAGAATAAGAAGAACGAACCTTCTCCTTATGAGTCGTATTTTGTAGACTATCCAGAACTATCGGAGTCTTCTTTACCCAAGAAAATAAAAAATTTACCGGCTTTTATCTATAATAAAGAAGCCGCACGTAAATTAGAGAAGTTGATCCAAAAGGAGAAACCGGATGTAGCACATATACATCTGATGTTTAATAGTATGTCTGTATCGATCTTACCAGTCCTCAAGAAATACAATATTCCTATTATCATGAGTGTCCACGACTATCGTTTAGTCTGTCCTGCATACACATTCACGGATGGAAAAAGGAATTTTTGTGAGCGTTGTAAGACCGGGAATTACTACAATTGCATAACACACAAATGCTCAAAAGGTAGCCTCATCAACAGTTTCATGTTGAGCATGGATAGTTATTTCCGATCAAAATTCTATTCTCCGATCGATTACATCAATCGATTCATATTTGTCAGCAAATTCTCTATGAATAAGCATATTCAAGTAGAGAACCGATTCAAGGATAGATGTACTTATTTGTATAATTTTACCCCGAAGGTAAAAGATTACAGTTCAACAAAAGGAGATTATATCTTTTTCTTTGGAAGAATATCCGAGGAAAAAGGTATCCTCACCTTATTGAATGCGATCAAGCAAGTTCCTGATATAAAATTAAAATTAGCTGGAACCGGACCTTTATTGGAGCAACTAAAGTCTCAATGCCCTCCAAACGCAGAGTTTCTGGGATTCAAACAAGGAGAAGAACTGCGGGAACTTATTCACAATGCCTCTTTTGTTGTAGTCTCATCCGAATGCTATGAGAATAACCCGATGACAATCATTGAATCCTATATGATAGGAACTCCTGTTATTGGTAGTGATTTGGGAGGAATACCAGAGCTGATTATTGAAAACAAAACCGGATATACATTCAAGCCAAAATCATTCGATGACCTAAAAGAAACGATTACAAAGGCTTGTTCTATATCAGAGGAAGAATATGCGAGAATGTCGGATGAGGCGAAGAAATTCGCAATGGATAACTTCTCAGAAGAAAGCCATTATCAAAAACTCATCAAAAACTATCAACTCATTATCGATCAGAATAAGCGATGAAAAATGTCTATGTATTTGGGACAAGAGGCTTTCCGAATGTACAAGGAGGCGTAGAGAAGCATTGTGAGCAACTTTATCCGGAACTGACTTCTAAATATAACATTTCTATATTCAGAAGGATTCCATTCTTAAAGAAAAATGCGGAAAAGGTATATAAAGGCATACGATTCATAGATCTACCTTCTACACGAATAAAAGGGTTTGAGCCTTTTTTCCATTCATTCTTGTGCACTATATATTGTATTATTAAAAGACCAGATATCGTACATATCCATAACATTGGTCCCGGAATGTTTATACCACTCCTTAAACTCGCTGGGTTGAAAGTTGTCCTTACGTATCATAGCGCAAACTATGAACATAAGAAATGGAATTACATATCCCGAAAAATATTAAAATTCAGCGAATGGATAGCTGTTAATGGTTCTACAGCCGTAATCTTTGTCAATAAAAAGCAAATGTGTCTTTTCAATGATAAAATTCAGCGTAAATCCACTTATATACCGAATGGAGTATATCGCAAGCAACTAGCGACAAGGACTGATTATATAGAGAAACTTGGGTTACAACCTCAAAAATATATTTTAGCTGTTGGACGTATTACACAGGAGAAAGGATTTGATTATCTGATTGATAGCTACGTACAATCTTTACCTCATGACTTCAAGCTCGTTTTAGCTGGAGGAGTAGACCATAGCTCCTCCTATTCGTCCGAGATCAGCGAAAGAGCCCAAAAACAGAATGTAATCATGCCCGGATATGTGGATGGAGAATTTCTAAGGCAATTATACTCCCATGCTAGACTCTTTGTATTACCTTCCTATAATGAAGGTTTCCCATTAGTACTTTTAGAAGCGATGAGTTATCATCTACCTATATTGGCAAGTGATATACCCGCTAATAAATTACTTGAGCTAAATCCAGGGGACTATTTCAAAACAGGGAGTGCTTTGGATTTATCTAAGCACATAAAACAAAAACTGGCTCAAGAATTTACCAGAGTTGACTATCCACTTGACGAGTATACGTGGCAGAATGTCAGCGACAAAGTAACTACAATCTTTGACAAGATATAAAAATATCCCTCAAAATAGCTAAACAGTATTTTGAGGGATATTTTTATATAATTGGCTTTATTTCATGAGCATGTTGCGCAGCCAAACGCTGCTTCTCAGGAGGTGGAGTCATATAATTAGGACCATATAATGTCGTTAAATATACATCTGGTCTATGAGGCGCAAAAAACTTTGAATCCTCAAAGTCTATCTCTACTACAGGAAAGATATCGTCAAATCGAAGATATCTTTTCCACAAGGTATCGAAACCATGACCAAGGCGGCAGTCTGTACCTAATCCCCTATTCTTATCAATAAGCTTCTTTGCGAATTTCATATATTGAAGAACCAGTTTATGGAATACGGGATGAAAAAAAGCCAATATCTTTTTATCTATAGACTCATCCTTGAAATATATCGCATCCAAGCTCTTGCATATAAACGTATTATAGACCTTCACCATTTTTTCAAACATAAAAGGCAATTTCTGTTTATGATAACGATCCATAGGAAATATATCTATAAACAACCCCTTCTCGCACTCTTCATCCTCATATCCCGGAGATAATATAAAGCTTTTCTTGTCTCTAACCTTACAAGGTAAAGGCAAATAATGGTAATGAGGATCAGTCTCTCTGGTCTGCAACATCATATCTTCAGGGAACTCATTCACGGCAATCTCTACAAAACGCTCATAATCCTCACGAATCATACAGATATCCAAATCATCGTCCCAAGGTATGAAACCTTTATGACGAACCGCACCTAATAAGGTACCCGAGCACATCCAATAAGAAATATCATGCTTTCGACATATATAATCAATAATCTTAAGCATCCTCAACATCACTAATTGCGCTTGACGCAATACCGTTTCTCCTTCTTGACGATTGTCAGGATATAATTTCGAGAAATCAACAACACTCATAAAATATTACTTAGAATCTTTACTTTGCTTTTTATATTCTTGGATAAGAAGAGACGATTGTCTTCTTACAAATAAGTAAGATATAGGTATCACCAATGTTAAGACCAACATTCCAATAAGCGCAAATAACTTACGAGGACCGACAGGCTTGCTCTTTACATAGGCAGGATCAATCACCCTAGCCTTATCTCTTGTCTGACCTAAGATAAGAGCGGTCTCCTCTCGCTTCTGAAGTAATATCAAATAAACGCCTTGAATAATTTCCTGTCTACGCTTCAACTCTACAAACTGTCTTTCCGCAACCGGATAATTATTCATTTTACTATAAATTTCCTGCTCCTTCGCTTTTACATCCTTTATTGACCGCTGCATTCCTTTTTGAGCATTACCGATGGTTTCTATTACGCTTCCACGTAACTTATCCGCTTGCTCAGTCAAAGTTCCGACCAGCGGGTTATTGATACTCGAATTTTGAATTACGCGTGCACGTTCTAGCAAAACTTCATTATAACTAGTTAACGCACTTCCTTTCTCCCCTTCCTGAGCGGTCAATAAAACAGGTACCAAATTATATTTATTCGCAGGATCTTTCACGAATTCATCCATCATATTGATGACATTGGATTGAGCCTCCAATTCTATCAACTTTGTTTGTAGTTCTTTCATTTGCTCCACATAGAATTGAACGTCATGCTCTATATCCATCAATTGGTTCTTGCTCTTATATTCTTCAATCTGGTTTTCGACAGCGGCAAGTTCCGCTATAATATTCTCAATCCTCCCATCTAAGAAAACCAAAGATTTACGAGCCTCTCCTTTTTTATACGCCTCAGCTTCTTTGTTATAGATCGCAATTAATGTATCTAGCATATCCGTACCCCGATTCTTTTCATAATCAGTGCAACTCAACTCTATTACATTTGAAGTCTTGGAGCTTCCTTCTATTAAAAATTCTTTCTCCAAATCCTCTGCGACCCACCCCGCAGGATTATATGTAATATCAAGTTTCGCAGAGGTAACATCTTTTTTTCCCGATGCAAAGTCCAAGATGAAGTTTCCCATTGGCAACTCAATCGAAGCAGGCAATGATGGAAAACTAAAATGTTTCTTTTTCATATTAACAGACTCCGCTGAAACCTCCGCCTTACCATTTTTCACGAAAACCAAGAACTCCACAGCTTCTGCCAAGCGTGCGTTTGTAGCAGAATCGGCAACCATCCTTAAAGGAGATTCATCATATAAACGATAACCCAAAGAAAATGGTTCGCAATAATCGACATTCACGCCTAATTTCAGAACCATATCCCGAAGCATTTTATTAGAAGTCAATGTCATTAATTCATCATCTATATTAACGACACCTCCAGAAACAGATCCCAGCCCAAAAGATTTCATCAACCCGGCAGCCTCTCCCAATCCAAAGCTACCTCCTCCGAGGTCTTTATCTTCCTGAATCTGGATACGAGCCATCATCTCATAGGTACGAGGGTAATAAATCAGATATAAAACCGCAGGTATTATAGAAAACAGAAATACCCCTAAAAATAATTTCCAGTGCAATAGATATCTTACGATAATACTTTTAAGTCCGATTGTTTCGTTGTCTTTCACTTCCATCATCTAATTATTATTTAGTAATAGCCAATATAACAGTCGTTATCACAGATACAGCGCTCAAAATTGAGGAGAACACAGTTATACTATATTGTTGGGCCTGACTGTAACGGGCGTTTCTCTTCTTCGCATTATTCGGTTCCACATAAACAACATCATTTTGTTGAAGATAATAATAGGGGGAAGTAAATATATCCGGCTCGGTAATATCCAAACGAGCAAACTCCTTCTCTCCATTATTATCCCGTATAACCAAGATGTTCTTACGGTTTGCGTTAATTGTCAAATCACCGACTTGACCGATAGCATCTAAAATTGAAAGACGATCATTTTTCACGGAAATCGCACCCGGCCGAGAGACCTCACCCATCATCGTGACCTTATAATTTACAATCTGTACATTAACCAAAGCATCTTTCACATAAGGAGAAATCATTTCTTGCATTTTATCACTTAACTGTTGCTTGGTCAATCCCGCCACATGGATCTTTCCCAAAACAGGGAAATTTATGTCACCTTCCTGATCAACCAAATACGTTCTTAATTGACCGGAAGAAACCGTCGTAGTCTCACCTTGAGTCGCATAAGCATATACAGGGGGATTAAAGGGAGTAACGACTGTCGGATCCCATGCCGTAACGGTTATCGTAAGTAAGTCATCAGGGCAAATCTTCGAGGTATAAGCTTGATTCATCTTACTCACCTGTTCGGGGGTCAAGGCATCCACTCCTTGGAAATAAACCACATCTTTAGGAACAGAACAAGCCCCTAACAATAAGACAAACAATGCCACTACTGATACTAATTTCACTCTCATAATCTTTGTTTTCTTCAAATAAGGTGCAAATATACGTTTTTTAGTTTGAACATGAGGTCTCAAAAGGACCACAAGTATAAAGATACTTCTATAACGATGCAATTGTCTAGATATTGCTGCATGCTAAATCAAAATTATAGTTGTTTTTACCGCTTTTTCATGATTATTGCGTAAGTTTGTGACAAAACAAAAACATATGGTTGAGATAGGAAAATACAACACGCTGAAAATAGTGAAAGACCTTGACTTCGGGGTTTATCTGGATGGAGGTAACGGGGTGGAGATCTTGTTGCCGACTCGTTACGTACCTAAAAACGTGAAGCCCGGGGATGAGGTCGAGGTGTTTATTTATCATGATAATGAAGGGAGGTTGATCGCTACTACCGCACGTCCTCTGGTAACGGTCGGGGAGTTCCAGTTCATGGAAGTAAAAGACGTGAATAATGCTGGCGCATTTTTGGAATGGGGAATCATGAAAGATTTGCTCGTTCCTTTCAAGGAGCAGAAAATGCCGATGAGAGAGGGGAAATGGTACTTGGTCTATGTCCGGCTGGATCATGTGACAGGACGTATCATGGCATCCGCACGTATCGAGAAGTTCTTGAACAATACCCCTATCGATTACGAGCAGAATCAAGAGGTTCAGTTATTGGTAGCCGACGAGACGGATCTTGGCTATAAGGTGATCATCAATAACCAGCATTGGGGATTGATCTATTATAATGAGGTATTCCAACGTCTTGAGAAAGGCGAGCATCTGAAAGGCTATATAAAAGAGGTACGTGAGGATGATAAGATAGATGTGAGCCTAACGCCGCAAGGCTACCAAAAGGTAGAGGGGATCGCCGGCGTCATTCTGGAAGCGATGAAAACACAAGGGGGATACATCCCGGTACACGACAAGAGCGATCCGGACGTGATCTATTCCTTATTCCGCTGTAGCAAGAAAGCTTTCAAACAAGCGATCGGGGCACTCTATAAGCAACATCTTATCACGCTGGAAGATGGCGGGATACGGCTCGTGAACGAGAAGTGACCCATTTATATAAAAAAAGTCAATGGAATCCGTTACAGAATCCATTGACTTTTCTTTATAAATCCATTGAGTTAGCGAACGGATTCCATTGACTTTCTAATCCAGCTTCAATACGGCCAAGAACGCTTTTTGCGGAACTTCTACCGTACCGATCTGCTTCATTCGTTTCTTTCCCTCTTTCTGTTTTTCCAGCAATTTACGCTTACGGGAGATATCGCCTCCATAACATTTCGCCGTCACGTCTTTACGGACAGCCTTAATTGTCTCACGAGCGATAATCTTAGCGCCTATCGCCGCTTGGATAGCGATATCGAATTGCTGGCGGGGGATCAACTCTTTCAGTTTCTCGCACATACGACGTCCGAAAGTAACGCTATTATCCACGTGCGTCAATGTAGACAAAGCGTCTACCGGCTCACCGTTCAACAGGATATCTAATTTAGCCAACTTACTGGGACGGAAATCATGTAAATGGTAATCGAAAGAAGCGTACCCTTTTGAAATACTCTTCAACTTATCATAAAAGTCGATTACGATCTCGCCCAACGGCAAGTCATAATGAATCTCGACACGATCACCTGAAATATATTCTTGCTTAAGCAGGATGCCACGTTTACCCAGACAGAGTGTCATGATCGGGCCGATATAGGTAGTGTTCGTGATCACGGAAGCACGGATAAACGGCTCGTCGATATGATCAATCAAAGTCGGGTCCGGCAAGCCTCCCGGATTATGTACCTCGATCTCCTCCCCTTTCTTTGTATGCACGATATAAGAAACGTTCGGTACAGTAGTTATCACATCCATATTGAACTCACGATCCAAACGCTCCTGAACAATCTCCATATGCAACAAGCCCAAGAAACCGCAACGGAACCCAAAACCCAACGCGGCGGAACTCTCCGGCTGGAAAGTCAAGGAAGCGTCGTTCAACTGCAATTTCTCCAATGACGCACGAAGGTTCTCGAAATCCTCGCTATCGATTGGATAGACACCGGCGAAGACCATCGGCTTCACCTCCTCAAAACCGGCGATCGCGTCTTTAGCCGGGCGAGACACATGAGTGATCGTATCACCGACACGCACCTCCCGGGACGTCTTGATACCGGAAATGATATATCCTACGTCTCCCGTCCGGATCTCCTCACGGGGGCACATATCTAATTTCAATATACCTACCTCGTCGGCGTCATACTCTTTTCCTGTAGCGATAAACTTCACATGGTCACCTTTACGGATCACGCCGTTTACCACCTTGAAGTAAGCGATAATACCACGGAACGGATTAAAAACGGAGTCAAAAATCAGACACTGCAACGGGGCCTCCGGGTCACCTTTCGGAGCCGGGACCTTCTCCACGATCGTATTCAAGATCTCAGTCACTCCCTCGCCTGTCTTTCCACTCGCCCGTAAGATATCCTCACGAGGGCAGCCCAACAGTTCCACGATCTGGTCCTCTACCTCCTCCGGCATGGCGCTAGGCAGGTCGATCTTGTTCATCACCGGAATAATCTCTAAGTCATTCTCTATCGCCATATACAGGTTAGAGATGGTTTGCGCCTGAATACCTTGGGCCGCGTCCACGATCAGCAACGCACCCTCGCAGGCGGCGATAGAACGGGAAACCTCATACGAGAAGTCCACGTGTCCCGGAGTATCGATCAGGTTCAGTATATATTCTTCACCCTTATAATTATACTTCATCTGGATCGCATGGCTCTTGATCGTAATACCACGCTCACGCTCTAAATCCATGTCGTCAAGGACTTGAGCTTGCATGTCTTTACCTTCTACTGTCTTGGTATACTCAAGCAAACGGTCTGCCAAGGTACTTTTCCCATGGTCAATATGAGCAATAATACAGAAATTGCGGATATTCTTCATCTGCTAAATTTATTTTTAGGTACGCGAAGATAGGAAATTTAGCCTAAATACTATACTTTTGGCATACCATTTGTTGTTAATAGTATATGACAATACAAGAAATAAATAAAGCATACAACCGAATTATCGGTTCATTAGACGAAAAGGAGCTAAAGAATGCGTTCGATTTTCTCCAAGGTTTAATAGCGGGAATACGTGAGTACTCATTCCAAGACAGGTTGAACGAGCTACAAGATACTTATAAATATATGTTGCGATACCGGATCGAGGGGGCTAAAGATCCGATGCAAGACCAGATATACAACAACTTGATCGCATCCAGCTATGAGTTCGCGGATATAGTGAAGCACAAGGCCTTATCGGTAGATTCGCCTCTCTCCTATTATAGCCGTAGGCGAATGATGCAAAAGGAGCTTACCAACTATGACCAGCTCCATAAGGTTTTGAGAAACGCCTCTTTGGTGAAGATAGAGACTCCGACCGGAACCATTACGGAGCAGCAGCAAATCGAATCCGCCACGATCCTATTGTTCAATAAGATCTGGACCTCAAATCCTCTCAATAAGGAAGAAATAGCCTCCATCAGGAACCTATTGAATGACCAAGAGTTGCCTTTTATCATCGGTAGCCAAATCGTATCGGCATTAATGCTGGGGTTGCAAGCCGCTTTCGATAAGGAGAAACTGCTATTATTATTCGATGCGGCCAATCTCCAAGAAGATGAGATTCGTTACCGCGCGTTGATCGGGATTCTCTTGACGCTCTATACCTATAGGAAACGTACGGCACTATATCCGCAGATAGCGGATCGGCTAGCGGCTTTATCCGAGGGATTTCCTAATTTCACGAAAGCGATCCGCACGATTACCCTTCGTTTTATCCTAGCCCGTGAGACAGAGAAAATCACCCGTAAGCTACAAGACGAGATCATCCCGGAGATGATCAAGCTAGGCCCTAAAATCAGTCAAAAGATAAACTTAAAGGATATCAATCCGGAACTTCTCGGAAACGAGATGAATCCGGAGTGGCAGAATATGTTATCGAACAGTTCCTTAGGGAAGAAAATGGAGGAGTTCAGCGAACTACAACAAGAAGGCGCGGACGTAATGCACTCTACTTTCGTGCATCTAAAGCATTTCCCCTTTTTCCGGGAACTGGGTAACTGGTTCATGCCATTCACGACCGAGCATTCCGCTTTTGGCAATCAGTTGAGCAAGAATCAAACGGAAAAGGATATGCTAGATTCCATGACTCTTGCGGCATTCATGTGTAATTCCGATAAATATTCCTTATATTTCAGTATGATGCAATTGCCGGATCAAGCCCGTCAAATGATGATGGGACAGTTTGGTAGTCAAGCCTCCGAGATGATTCAGCAAACGAAGGAGGAATTGATCAGTAAACGGGGAAAACTGGAAATCATATCCGGACAGTACATACAGGACTTGTATCGTTTCTTCAAACTTTATCCGGGACATCTGGATTTTGATGACATATTTACATCTGCGCTAGACTTTCATAACCTGCCAATTTTGCAGCCTTACGTCAGTGATGAGGAAAGTTTGACAACTATAGCGGAGTATTATCTCCGGAAGAATTACTTCCTTGACGCGCTCACGATCTACAATCGCTTATCCGATGCAAATCAAGAAAGTGATATCTTATTCCAGAAAATCGGTTACTGCAAACAAATGAATGGCGATATACAAGGCGCCTTGGAGGCTTATTTACATGCGGATCTTATCAATCCGGACAGTAAATGGGTTATTCGCCGGATCGCCGGTTGTTACCGTACCTTAAAGCAACCGGAAGAAGCGTTGAAATACTATCATCGTTACGAGGCTTTCAATCCGGATGATTTATCGATCCAAATATGTATCGGCCACTGCCATCTTGAACTCAAGAATTATAATGAGGCGCTGAAATATTATTTCAAGGTAGATTATCTGGACAATAAAAGTACGAAGGCTTGGCGTCCGATCGCTTGGTGTTCTTTCTTGACCGGTAAATACGATCAGGCCCGTAATTATTACAAAAAGATCATGGATAATCAACCCAACACCCAAGATTTCTTGAATGCGGGACATACGGAATGGGCATTACAGAATATCAAGGGAGCGCTTGCTTTTTATAAAAAAGCCGTGGAGAAAGAGTCCGGTGATTTCTCGAAGTTCCAAGAGCAGTTCAATCAAGATATTCCCGATCTTCTTGTAGCGGGAATCGAGGAGGCGGAAGTGCCGTTGATGATGGATCAACTCCGGTATTCCTTGAGCGATATATTCTAACTAGTCATCCAACAATTTGAGAAGACAAAAAGAAATATCGTATGAAAGAGATGATATTAGAGACAAAGCGACTCCTATTAAGGGAATTAAAACAAGATGATTTTAATAATATCTGTAAGCTTTTACAAGATCCGATTGTAATGTACGCTTACGAGGGAGCGTTCAGTAAAAAAGAGGTACAAGAATGGCTTGATAAGCAATTAAGGAGGTATCAAAACGATGGTTTGGGCTTATGGGGGATGATAGAGAAAGACAGCGGAGAGCTTATCGGTCAATGTGGTCTCACCTATCAAGAATTCAATGGTCAACAGGTTCCGGAGATCGGTTATTTGCTTAGGGCGGAATACTGGCATAAAGGTTATGCTACCGAGGCCGCCATAGCTTGTAAGGAATACGCCTTCAATATCCTTAACTTCGACAAAGTATACTCCATCATACGGGACACAAATATCCCCTCTCAAAAAGTAGCACTAAGAAACGATATGAGGGAAATCGCAAATTTCATAAAACATTATCGCAATATCGATATGCTTCATTTAGTATTCTGCGTGAATAAGTTATAGTTATCAAGCGGAAAGACTGGGATTCGAACCCAGGGAGCGGTTACCCGCTCACCGCATTTCGAGTGCGGCCCGTTCGACCACTCCGGCATCTTTCCTTGTGGTTGATGTGTACAAAAGTACATAAAATATAGTATCGTTATTCTCTTGAAAGGCTAAAATTACTTTATCAAATACAAAAAAGGGCATTCTTCACAGAACGCCCCTCTTTAAAACATATAACTAATACCTCTAAATTACTTGAAATAACGATTATATAAACCTTCAAATCCTTTGCCATGACGTGCCTCGTCTTTGCACATCTCATGTACGGTATCATGGATTGCGTCCAAATTCTGTTGTTTAGCCAATGTAGCGATACGTTTCTTGTCCTCGCATGCGCCAGCCTCAGCTTCCATACGCTTTTTCAAGTTAGTCTTCGTATCCCAAACTACGTCGCCAAGAAGCTCTGCGAACTTAGCAGCGTGCTCAGCCTCTTCCCAAGCGTAACGCTTGAATGCCTCAGCTACCTCAGGATAACCCTCACGGTCTGCTTGACGGCTCATGGCCAAATACATACCAACTTCGGTACATTCTCCCATAAAGTGAGCGTTCAGACCTTCCAAAATCACTGGGTCTACACCTTTAGCAACACCTAGTACATGTTCGTCAACGAATTGTAACGCACCTTCTGTCTCTACTAATTCTTTAAATTTGCTTTTTGGTTGTTTACATTGAGGGCAGAACTCAGGAGCCTCATCACCTTCGTGTACATAACCACATACTGTGCAAATCCATTTCTTTTTCATATATCGCAAAATTTTTATTGGTTGTATGGCACAAAATTAACTAAACTATCCGATACTACCATAATTCATCGATAGATTAATTCTATGTGTTAATCGATAAAAACTATGGAACTTATTTTTGACAGTGATTGTTTACTAAGTAAATATTTATTTATATGGATACATCTAAGATTATTAGTTTATTAGGAGACAAAAGTGATTATTATTTAAATCACGTATGTAAGACTATTGATAAATCGCTGCTTCATCTTCCATCACCCACTTGCGTGGACGATGTGTGGGTCAATTCAGATAGAAACATACAGACTCTCAATAGTCTGCAAACCTTGTTGGGGCACGGAAGATTAGCTAACACCGGATATGTTTCTATCCTCCCGGTAGATCAAGATATCGAGCATACCGCAGGGTCTTCCTTCGCTCCAAACCCCATTTATTTCGATCCGGAGAATATCGTAAAATTAGCGATCGAGGGTGGTTGCAACGCAGTCGCTTCTACGTTCGGCATACTAGGGTCAGTCGCACGAAAATATGCCCATAAGATTCCATTCTTGGTAAAACTAAATCATAATGAGCTTCTTACTTATCCGAATTCTTACAATCAAATCTTATTCGGCACGGTGAAGGAAGCATGGAATATGGGCGCCGTAGCTGTAGGGGCCACGATCTATTTCGGATCAGAGCAAAGCCGACGTCAGCTAGTCGAGATTGCCGACGCATTCGAGTATGCCCATGAACTAGGTATGGCGACCGTATTATGGTGCTATTTACGAAACAGCTCTTTTAAAAAGGATGGCATCGACTATTCCGCGGCAGCCGATTTGACCGGACAGGCTAATCACCTTGGCGTCACGATCAAGGCCGATATCATCAAGCAGAAGCTACCGGAGAACAACGGAGGTTTCACCGCTATCAATTTCGGGAAGATCGATCAAAAGATGTACACAGAGTTAACGACAGAACATCCGATCGACCTCTGCCGTTACCAAGTTGCCAATAATTATATGGGACGTGTCGGGCTTATCAACTCCGGCGGGGAATCTCATGGCGCCTCAGATCTTAAAGACGCTGTCGTCACTGCTGTCATAAACAAACGTGCGGGTGGCATGGGGCTGATTAGCGGAAGAAAGGCGTTCCAACGTCCGATGAAAGACGGCGTGGAGTTACTTCATTCAATTCAAGATATTTATTTGGATAAGGATATTACTATCGCTTAGTTTGTTATTGCGTTGAGAAAAGAAGGCCGTCCATCAAAGCTATATACTTTGGGGACGGCCTTCAAATTTTATTTCTTCAACCACATATCCAACCACTCAAAGAATGTGCGTTGCCATAGAACGCCATTCTGGGGTTTCAATACCCAATGGTTCTCATCCGGATAAATCAACAACTCGGCCGGTACCCCCCGAAGAACCGCGGCGTTAAACGCTGCCATTCCTTGATTAGCCAAGATCCGGTAATCCTTCTCTCCATGGATACAAAGGATAGGCGTATCCCATTTGTCCACGAACTTATGCGGAGAGTTCGCGAATGTACGCTGAGCCGTAGCGTTTTGCTTTTCCCAGTACGCTCCACCCATATCCCAATTGGCGAACCACATCTCTTCCGTTTCCAGATACTGCATTTCCATATTAAAGATACCATCGTGGGCGATAAACACCTTGAAACGTTTATCATGATGACCTGCCAACCAATATACGGAGAATCCACCGAAGCTGGCGCCTACACAACCCAAGCGATCCTTATTTACATACGGTTCCTTGGCTACCTCGTCAATAGCGGTGAAATAGTCTTTCATGCATTGTCCGCCATAATCGCCGCTGACAGCCTCATTCCATTCCAAGCCAAATCCGGGAAGACCCCGACGGTTCGGTGCCACGATAATATAGTCATTAGCCGCCATGATCTGGAAATTCCAGCGGTAAGACCAGAACTGGCTCACAGGGCTTTGCGGGCCACCCTCACAGAACAACAAGGTAGGATACTTCTTATTCGGATCGAACTGAGGCGGATAGATAACCCACGTTAGCATCTGCTTGCCATCCGTCGTCTTCATCCAACGTTCCTCTACCTTACCCATCGTAAGCTGGTCGTAAATATGTTTGTTTTCGAACGTAAGTTGAGTTACCGTATGATCCCCTGTCAAATCGATCGAATAGATCTCGTCTCCCATGCTCATGGAATGACGTTGAGCGATCAGCTTATCGCCCAGAAGAGCGACAGAGGCGTAATCGTACATACCTTCGGTCAGCGGGGTAATCTTATTGCCATTCGCCAAGTCTATCTGATAAACCTGCGACTCGCCATGCCAAACGCCCGTGAAATAGATACGCTTGCAATCAGCGCTCCAGCAATAAGAATCCACATTGGAGTCAAAATCCTTGCTTACGAATGTTTTCTCACCCGTCTCCAGATTCATTACCATCAAGCGATTTTGATCCGCCTCGTAACCATCACGTTCCATACTTAGCCAAGCGATACTCTTTCCGTCCGGAGAATAGGTGGGATTCGTATCATATCCCTTGTTCTCTTCCGTTATATTGGTCGTTTGCTTCGTATTCAGATCATATACATAAATATCCGAATTCGTAGAGATCGCATATTCTTTACCCGTCTTTTTGCGGCTGGTATAGGCAATCTTGTCCGAGGTAGTGTTCCAAGCCAATTGCTCGATACCGCCAAACGGCTTCATCGGGCTCTCAAACAACTCGCCCTCCATTACATCCACAGGATTGCTGATCGATTTGCCATCGAAATCGGCGACAAAAGGATGCGGAGCGGTAGTCACCCACTCATCCCAATGCTTGTACATTAAATCCGTAATGATAACACCTGTCGCCTTATCCAAATCCGGATATTTATCAGCGGTACTATTCACGGTTTTCACTTGCGAGATAAACAAGACCTTTTTCTCATCGGGAGAGAAAGCGAAACCCTCGATATCCTTGTCATAATCGGAAAGTCGCTTACGGTCCGTCCCATCCGGATTCATCTCCCAAAGCTGGCTGCTACCACTCTCGTTACATAAGAAAGCGATCTTGGTTCCTCCTTTGATCCATACGGCCTCGTTCTCAGCGAATCCGGTTTTCGTGATTTGCTTATTATCCGATCCGTCCGCGTTCATCACGAAGACCTCACGGTTGCTCTTGTTTTCCGGTACACTATAGTACGCCACCGTATACACCACTCTTTTCCCGTCCGGAGATACGTTCATACCGCCGATACGTCCCATGGCCCACAAAGCCTCCGGGGTCATGCGGCCGTCTTTGATCCGGATGTCCGACTTCCCGATAAGGTTCTTATCGCCGGTCTCCTTCACGTTCACATCCGTAGCCGGATTGCAAGCACCTAACAGTAGGGATGTTGCCATAATCATTGTTCCGATAGATTTATTCATGCCGTTATAATATATTACAATTTGAGTGCGAAAGTACTAAATATAATTTATATCTTCGCGTTACTAATTATAAGAACTGAACAGTATGAATAAGATTTGGTTATTTGGAGCCGCTGTATGTATGGTATTAGCACTCGGCTCATGTAAACCTAAACAGAGCGCGTACAAGGCTGCTTACGAACAGGCCAAAGAAAAAGAGTCGACAGCTCCTGTTGAGGTTGTAGAACAAGAGGAAGAAGTTGTTGAGGTCGCTCCTGTCTCAAAACCCAGAACCTCTACGGCTACCACTCGTACGGAAAAAATCAACGCCGCTCAAGGTGAGGACGCCAGCCGTCTGAAACGTTATAGCGTCGTTGTCGGTAGTTTCAAGAACAAGACAAACGCTTACGCATTAAAAGAACGTATGCAGAATGATGGTTACAACGCAGTGTTGGGCGAGAACGAGCAAGGGATGTTGCGTGTGATCGTCGCTAGCTTCGACAATAAAGCGGACGCCGCCGATAGCCGTGACGCCATCAAGGCTAAATACGCTCCTAACTTCCAAGATGCTTGGTTATTGGAGAGAGCTTATTAATTGTAAGCTATCAGAAAAGATAAAAGCGGAAGGTCTCGTTAGCCTGTAAGAAGAATCTTGCAGGTTATCGAGACCATTCTATTTGAAGGAAACATAAGGACATAAAAATAGCCCGACTTCAACAGCCGAGCCACTTTTCACCAATCTAATCTAACTTAACCTAAAACAAAAACCATCTTTTTCTTTTTGCCTTTCTCTTCTTATATCCTAACAACCTTTTTACCTTAAAAACGTAATACCTATTCGAAATTGTATAAACTCAAAACATCTAAACACATATGATATAAACGAATTACTCTTCATAAACCGGCCACGCACCTTCTTTCGTACAAACGAAAGCCGCTGTCTTTACAGCGAAATGATGGGCCTCGCTTAAGGACTTCCCCTTTAAGAGCGAAATGATTAGAGCCCCCGAAAAAGCATCCCCCGCCCCGACCGTATCCGCCACCGTGACCTCCGGCGTGGGCAACGTAGAGATCTCCTCTCTCGTATAAATCGTACTATGGGAGCTCCCCGCAGTCAAGACAAACATCCGAAGGCCGTATTTCTCAATAAACCATAAAGCCACTTCCCTCTCAGTTCCATTCAAGCCGAATAAGTCCCGAAGAACGTTAAACTCCTCATCATTCACCTTCAACACATTCGCTAAGTACAAAGACTCCTCGATCAACTCCTTATCATAGTATCGCTGGCGAAGATTGATATCCAGCAAACGATAAGCGTCTTTCGGCGCAAACGACGAGATCGCTTGTATCGTCTCCCGGGACTGACGGGAACGCTGGGCTAATGTACCGAAACAAATAGCGTCCGCTTTCTCCGCCAAATCAATCGCGTCGGATGTAGGCGATATATGATCCCAAGCCACTCGCTCATGAATCGTATAAGTAGGGATACCTTCTCGTAACTCTACCTGAACGGTTCCCGTCGGGTAAGGCACTTTCTCGATCAAATGCTGGATATGATTCTTATCCAACTCATCAACGATCTCTTTACCCAACTCATCATCTCCGACAGCGCTGATAGCATATCCCTCAGCACCTAGGCAAGACGCATGATAGACAAAATTAATCGGGGCCCCCCCAGCCTTTTTCCCGGAAGGAAGCATATCCCATAATAATTCTCCAATCCCAACGACAATTGGTTTACGTCTTGATTCAGTCACCTGTTCCATGGTCTTTCTATTAAAAACAACTTTTGTACTTATCGACACCGCAAAAGTATATCATCGTTATAAATACAACGATAACTATAGCTACAAGATAAATCACACAAGTTACATAAAAGATTTATTTTCAAGGGACAATAACAGACGTTACCCGTATGTAACATCTGTACAAGCAGCATCCTTACAAAGACTCTATAAACTCGGTTGGCGTTATATTATAAACCGCTTTAAAGCATTTGGAGAAATAGGCCGGCGAGCCGAATCCCGTGGCATAAGCAACCTCGCTAATCGTTCCGGATCGCTGCTTCAATAGGGCGGATGCCTTTTTCAAACGATAGTTACGCAAAAAGTCCGTAGGGGTAATCCCGGACAACTCCTTCACCTTTCGATATAAATGCACACGAGACAGGCCCAGTTTCTCACTGCCTTTCTCTATACTGAAATCGGGATCGCTATAATTCTCCTCTATCAAAGCGATAAACTTACGCATAAACAAATCATCCAGACTCTCTACCTTCCCTTTTGTCTCGATGGAAAGTCCCGCAGGCGATTGAGACTCTTTCAAGAAAACCTCTCGCAAACGATTACGTTCTTCCAACAATTTAATGATACGTAATTTCACGATCTCGATATTGAACGGTTTCTGGATATATTCATCCGCTCCCCCCTCAAATCCATACAAGCGTTGACTGTCATCCGAAAGAGCCGTAAGCAAGATTACCGGGATATGACTGAGGGCCATATCCGACTTAACCCGGCGGCAAAGCTCGAAGCCATTCATCTCCGGCATCATCACGTCACTGACGACCAGTGATACATTTTCCTTCAATAGAATATCCAAGGCCTTGGCACCATTCTCCGCTACAAGTACATTAAAATTCCCGGACAACTCATGCTGTAAATAAGCGCGAATATCCCAATCATCCTCAACGATCAAGATCATATAATCATATTTCTTATTCAACGTTTCTTGAACTTGGGATATATCCAAATGCGCTACACCAGAGGACGATTCTGTCGCATTCGACAGAAAGACACAAGATTCATCAAAATGAGATTTACCTTTCGGGATCTGAACGGTAAACACTGTCCGTTCGCCTTGCTCGCTTTCCACGTGGATCGAGCCTTTATGCATAAGGACAAATTCCCGTGTCAGATGCAGTCCGATACCCGTTCCCGGAGCATAGCTTTGCCCGCTTGTAAAAAAGCGCTCGAATACGGAGGCTAGGTTTTCCGGGGGAATACCCTCTCCATTATCTTCCACCGATAAGACAACCTCCGTCTCCTCCTCCCGCAAACGAATCGTAATCTTCCCCTGCTCCGGGGTAAACTTAAAAGCGTTCGAAAGCAAGTTCGTTAATATCTTCTCCATTTTGTCCGTATCCACCCAAACAAAAAGAGAATCCATTTCATGCAGGAAGGTATAATCAATTCGCTTACTCTGGGCCAGAGTATTAAAATAAGATTTCACCTCTTGGATTAAAAAGACCAAATCCATCTTAGTAACCCGCAATCCCATCTTATTATTCTCTATCTTCCGAAAATCCAGCAATTGGTCGATCACACGTTTCAAGCGTTCCGCATTCTTCTTAACGATGCGGATATCATCCGCGAAAGCGCCTGCCGGGGCATCTTGCGCCATCTTGTTCAGAGGCCCTAGAATCAAGGTTAAAGGAGTCTTTATCTCGTGAGATACATTCGTAAAGAACTGCAATTTCTGTGTCGTGACTTGCTCGATACGCTGGTTTGCTACCGAGAGTTCCTCTTTCTGTTGTTGTACCAAACGATTTCTCTCATTCAACAAATGATTCTTCTGGCGCACTTTACGATTAATATAAACCGTGTAAATAGCGGAACCACCCAACAAAAGCGCCAATATCAAGATAATAATCAAGGAACTATAAAGAAAGTTATATTTCGAGAGCAATTGCGACAAATTCGCACGCTGTTTCTCGATCTGGCGTTGATATTCTACCAACCGGTCTGATTGTAAATAAAGGGTACCGGCGTTGGTCTTATCGATCATAGCGGTGCTTAATGCATACTTTTTCGTATAAGCTTGTCCGCTTAAGATCTGCCATGCTACCTTAATAGCCACCCCACCACCTGTCGGATAATAAAAAGAGGCATCCAACTTACCCTGCGCAACCGCCTCCACGCCTAAGCCTCCTCCCAAGAGTCCATCCACGCCTATAAATTCCATGTGCCCCACCAGCGACGAATCTCGCTCCTCAATCGCCTCACGGGCCCCTAAGGCCATCATATCATTATGAGCGAAAACGATATCGACATCCTCTATGGAATCCAGCTTCAAGACTTCCTCATAGGCATTCTTCCTGTACCAATACCCATCCAACTCCCGGATTTTCACATTCGGATCAATAGACATCGCATCGACAAAACCTTGATGTCTTTCTGTAGCGGAGGAAGAGCCTCTCCGTCCCCATATCTCTAAAATCGTTGTCTCCCCCTTGATCAAGGAGCTGATGTACATTCCGATCGAGCGACCGATCTCGTAATTATCCGCTCCAATATACGTCGTATATTCATCGCTATTAATTTTCCGGTCCAATATGATAGTGGGAATACCAGCCCTGTACGCCTCAACAGCGACAGGCGTAACAGGCTCGGTCTCATTCGACGATATAATCAGCAAATCCACCTTTTTCTTGATAAAACCTTTTATCTGGCTGATCTGAGTATCATTATCTTGAATGGCATCCATCACGACCAGCTCGATCTCCGGATGATTTAAAGCCTCCACTTCCATATCACGTATCATGGATTGACGCCAAATATCCGTCATCGAGCATTGAGATACACCGATGACATATTTCTTTTCTTTTTTACCGGGCGAACAGGCAAAGCAAAGAATAAGGAATAGCCAAAACAGGATATAAAGCGGGTTTCCTTTCATGTGGTATATTTAATTCGATCGTTTATTCTACAAATATACGAAAACTATTCCGAAATTACCCCCAAACAAGTCAAGGTATCGTTTAACAACGGGGTAAATCTATGGATACCGATTTCATTCAAATGATCAGCGTCCCTATAGCAAGAATCAGGTAACGGTACAGCCGTATAATTCAAATAAAAGACCGTTTTATCATCCACGTATTCCCGAGCCAAAGAATCCGTCAATTCTCGATAACTCGAAGGAACCCGTTCCATATATTCCGTGGAAACAGGGGCATTGTACAAAATAAGAGACAGATCCCGCTTCTTACATTCCTCTACGATTCGCCCCAACATCTCTTGTTGAAATGAGGATGGCAATAAATAAGCACCCTTATCATCATAGTAATGACGATCGATAATAACGTCTAGTGTTCCCCCGGTCGCCCCCGTGAAAATACGCTCGATCACATTCCTTTTAATCTCAGCTACGCAATTCTTGAACGGAACGCCAAACTCATACGAATACATGACCTCCTTACGGGTTACCGGCGAAACAGCCTCCTGTACCAAAAGTCGCAAATCCTCCCGCTCCTTTAGATGGGGATAAATAGACATATAGGCAGGAAACTCATCTTGATAGGAATCATCGGCCACGGTAAACGTGTGGTAACCAAACCCCAATATCACGGTTTTCAAATGGGGAAGGTAAGGCGCTTTCAAGCATAAATCGATATAGGTATTGAAATAATTCTCACTGGATTTAGCGTCATTCCTCGATTTCCCCAGCATATCGGCGGATATCGAATGTAAAGGATGGGAATCGCCCAAAATCAATACCTCCACTTCCGGATCACTTTTGAGGCTGGGTACGCTTATATGAAAATAAGAGCGGATCAGCAGGCAACTAAGCAACCCTAAACATCCTACCACCCCTAAATACCGGAATATAGCTATAAAGAACCTTCTCATACTTATCAGAATTGAAAATAAATGAAACCTTGTGGATTACTGGCGTCGAAACCATAGATGATAATCAGCAATACCGTATAGATAACATACCGAACCGGAAGGCTCAGGTCCTCTATCATCAACCCATGCGCCTGTTTTCGGCCGATCCATTCCACGACGAACATAAGAGCCGTGAAAAAGAAACATTTCTTCAGCAGGAGTTGCCCGAATCCCAAGCCCACAAGCTGAGGAGCCGAGAATAACGAGACATTGAACATCCGCTCGAGATACACAGCCGCTTGGGATATATCTTCCGACCGGAACAGAATCCATCCCAATAAGACCAGCAAAAACGTAGCTCCCATCTGTGTCAATTCCTTCACAGAGGGGAGGAAACTGTTTTCCGCCACGGAATCTCTATATCTCCTATTTTGACCCAACAATAACAATGGCAGAAACAACAATGCATGATACGCTCCCCATGCCACAAACGTCCAGTTAGCCCCGTGCCAGAACCCACTTACCAAGAAAATAACAAGGGTATTCCGGAAGCTCTTCCATTTCCCTGCCCGGCTTCCCCCTAGGGGTATATAGATATAATCCCGGAACCAAGTCGTCAAAGAGATATGCCAACGCCGCCAAAACTCCGCTATATCCCGGGAGAAATAAGGATACTTAAAGTTCTGCATAAGGTCTATGCCAAACAACCGGGCACAGCCGATCGCTATATCCGAGTATCCGGAAAAATCCCCGTAAATCTGTATCGTAAAGAAGAAAGCCCCCAGAAACAAGGTACTCCCATCCAACGTCTGGTAATTCTCAAACACACCGTTCACGAACAAAGCGCAGTTATCGGCAACCACCACTTTCTTGAAAAATCCCCAAAGCATCTGGCGTATACCATCCAACGCCAGATCACAATCGAAATTACGAGGCCGGAGAAACTGAGGTAACAAATGGGTAGCCCGTTCTATCGGGCCCGCCACTAATTGGGGGAAGAAACTGATATAAGCGAAGAATGCCACAATATCATGAGTCGCCTTGATTTTACCTTGGTAAACATCAATCGTATAGCTCAAAGCCTGAAACGTATAAAAACTGATCCCGACAGGGAGCAAGATATTCAACGTCACGTAATCGGCATCCCAGCCCAATAGGTGAAGGACATTTACCAAATTCTCGGTAAAAAAATCAAAGTACTTAAATACGCCCAAGATCGAAAGGTTCAGTAAAATATTACCGGCACTTATCCACTTTTGGACCGACCGGTTGCCAGCGCATTTCTCCAAATAGACTCCACTCAAGTAACTGCATAACGACGTAAACAGGATCAGCAGCAAAAAGCGCCAGTCCCACCATCCGTAGAACAGGTAACTAACAGCTACCACAAATAGATTTTGCCACCGCAAAGACTTGAAAACAAACCAGTAACCAAAGAAAACCAATGGCAGGAATATAAGGAACTCTATGGAATTAAATAACATAAATATTTAATTTTCAGACTCAAGAATATGTATCATCAAGGCGCAAAGATAAGGAATATCAAGCATTGACCAATAAATATTTCGTATATTCGTGGCTCAGAAATACAATAAGATACAGAGATGAAGATAATCAACGAACAATTACTCGACGAGACCCAGGCCAAAGCCTTGCAGTCTCCCCGCCTGCGAATGAACTATAATTTCCATGAGAGATTGGATGATCCGATCAATCGGTTACTGAATGCCATGGAGCCCGGTACGTATTTGCGTCCGCACCGGCATTTAAATCCGGCGAAAGACGAGATCTTCTTGTTGCTACGTGGGAAGGTAGCGGTATTCTTGTTTGACGAGGAAGGGAATATCACGGAGAAAACGATACTGAATCCAAAGGAAGGCGCTTATGGAGCGGAGATCAAGGCCGGAACATGGCACGGGCTTCTGGTACTGGAATCCGGATCGGTTATTTATGAGATAAAGCAAGGGCCGTTCGCACCGCTAGCACCGGAGAACCTAGCGCCTTGGAGCCCCGAGGCGGAAGATACGGAGGGAGTAAAGAAGTATCTGGAATGGCTCGAGAGCCAAATATGATCGATGATACTTTTAGTATAACAAGCTAGCGATCAGCCTCGTATAACAAGAGCTATCCGATGGTTTTAACAATGCCCATTCTAAAGTGTTTACGATGCCCATTATAAGGAGCTTACAATGGGCATCGTTACCTCCTTATAATAGGCATTGTTATTATTTCTGGAAAACCTTCGTCGATTTAATCATCACGTCGTGTAAAGGACGATCGTTCTTATCCGTCTTTACCACGGAGATCTTCTCTACGATATCGAAGCCTTCCACTACCTCGCCAAAGATCGTTACCGAGCCATCCAGATGCGGAACGCCACCGATCGTCTTATAAATCTCACGCCGTTCGGCCGGGATCACTACCGGGCCTAATACCGCCAACGTATCTTCTACCAAGATGGACGCACGAGCATGTAACTCATTCTCCAAGGAATCGGCGGCCAAGGAAGGATCTTGCTTTTTCAGCTCATCCCGGAATTTATAGTACAACCAGTTCCGTCGGATCTCATTGATACGAGCCTCTTTCTCCGCAAGCTCCTTGTCGTCCAAGACTTTCCCTTGCACAAAACAGAACTGCGTACCGGCGGAGGCACGTTCCGGATTCACGGCATCGATCTCTTTCGCGTCGATCAAAGCGCCTTTCTTATTAAAATGATTGGGTAATATCTCGGCGGGAACGGTATAACCACCATCGCCATCCCCATACAAGGCACCCGGCTCATGCGCCTTACTCTCCGGATCACCACCTTGCACGACAAACTCCTTGATAACACGGTGGAAAAGCATACCCTCATACTCGTTCGACTGGCAGAGCTTTATGAAGTTATCCCGGTGAAGAGGCGTATCGTCGTATAGCAGGACGGTGACGTCTCCCATCGTCGTCTTGATTTTCACATATACGGGTTTATTCGGGTCCAAAGGCTTATCCCCACAAGCTACCAACGTGAGCAAGAGCAGGAACAGCGAGAAAATTTGTCGTTTCATACCTGTTTTATTTATCGAATTAAGTAGTTACAAAGCCGGTTATTCCTCCGCATAGACCAACATCTGGCAATTCTTGCAGTCGAAGCGCAAACGCAAGAGCGTTTCCTTATAGCGCAGGAAGTAAGGCTCCTTATAGGGAGACTTCTGCTTCTGGTAAGTAGGGCACCATCCCATACTGTACCGCAGGCAATGTTTCGTGAACATCAAAGGAACATCCTTCCGGGGAGACAACTCGAAAGCGTCTTCCACGGCAGTCACGCCATGCGCCTTATAAAAGGCACCAGCCTTGCTATTGGAGACATTCCCTAAATAAGTCAGACGCTTCTCTGGGAAAGGGATTTCCAAAGTCTCGCCTACACACGGCTTTATCGGACGAGCCTCTTCCCTGCGGTAACGAATCCGCCGGGTAGAGATAAGCCTCTCCACCCCTTGCCTACGCATCTCGGCCAATAAAGAAGAAGGGACAAACCAGTTATCGGACATCGCCACGGTGACCTCCGCCGCCTCAAAAGGCGTATTTCCCAACTTAGAGAGCTGGGTACGGATATTCTCCGCCTGATCCCGCCGGGCCGGTTCTTTCTCGAACGGCTGGGTAAGCATGATACGGGCTCCTGTCTCGTCTGTCATACTTAACGTGAAGCCAAAGGCATTATCTTGAAATTCCATCCGGACAGAGAGCTTCCGCTCGGCGGATGGCTTGGATAGCAGTTTATCAAACTCTTGATCGAAATTCCGGTACAAAGGCATCTTCGGACGGATCGCCGGGCGATCCAGCGTAAAGATCCGGTTCGCCTCCACACGGTTTACCCGGAAGCCCTCCAACTCCCCTTTCTCGTTGAAGAAGGTAAGCCCATCGCCATTATTCAATTGTTTCAGTCCGGCGATCGTGAAAGAGTTTCCTTTCAGTTCTTTCACCGTACCCACCGGCTCCCCCAAGGACTTAGGCGTATCAAAGCTGGTGATATCCTTCGTACGCTCCTTCCATAAGAAAGGCGTGAAACCCCGGTTGAAACTTTTCTCCGCCACGGGCTCGAACGTGTAAGTGCTATGCCCGGCCGAGGCACGACGGTATTCCGGCCGACGGACCAAGATAGCGTCTAGTTTCTTCCGATACCAAGCCGTTACGTTCTTCACGTAAGATACATCCTTCAAACGACCCTCGATCTTCAAGGAAGAGACACCGGCATCCAACAACTCCTCCAAGTATTCGCCCCGGTTCATGTCCTTCAAGGATAAGAGATGCTTACCCGATACGATCTCCTTCCCATCCACGTCGATCAAGCTATAAGGCAGGCGGCAATACTGGGCGCATTCCCCCCGGTTGGCGCTTCGTCCGCTCAAGGCGGCGCTCAGGTAACACTGGCCGCTATAGCTTACGCACAGCGCCCCGTGTACGAAGACCTCCAGAGGCACGTTCGTTCGCTCGGCGATCTCCCGTATCTGGTTCAGTGATAGCTCTCTCGCCAATACGACTTGCGTGAAACCTACCTCTTGCAGGAATCTCACCTTCTCCGGCGTACGGTTATCCGTTTGCGTACTGGCGTGCAAGGGGATAGGCGGAAGGTTCAACTGGGTGATACCCATGTCTTGAACGATCAAGGCATCCGCCCCGGCCTCGTAAAGCTGCCAGATCATTTGCTCGGCCTCTGCCAGCTCCTCTTCTTTCAAGATAGTGTTCAAGGCCACGTAAATACGAGCCGAATAGAGATGGGCGTAATCGCAAAGCTGCCGTATATCGTCCAGCGTATTACCGGCGGCGGCACGGGCTCCGAACTTCGGGGCACCGATATACACGGCATCGGCGCCATGGTTAATCGCCTCCCTACCGCAAATCAGATCCTTAGCGGGAGATAACAGTTCTATCGAACGGGGTTCTTTTCTCATTTACAAGCTTCCTAGTTTTTTAATATCTTCCCGGCGGAACGGGGTCTCTTGGTATACGTAATAGTTCAGCCAATTGGTGAATAGCAGGTTCGCGTGCCCCCGCCAACGTACCACCGGGCCTTGCGCCGGATCGTTATTCCGGTAATAATTACGAGGCTTGTTGATGGGCAATCCCTTCCCCAAATCACGCATATACTCATCATTCAGCGTATAGGGCGAATACTCGGAATGGCCGGTGATGAAGAATTCCCGTCCGCCACGAGCCATCGCCATATAGACGCCGGATTCCTCGCTCTCGGACAATAAGGTGAGCTCGGGCACCTTCATGATATCCTCCCGGCGAATCTCGGTATGACGGCTATGAGGCACGAAGAACTCGTCATCGAACCCCCGGAAGATCGGAACAAACGGTTCCCGGAGCGAATGACGGAAGACTCCGAACATCTTGGCCGGCAAATCATATTTAGGCACCCCATAGAAATGGTATAGCCCCGCTTGCGCCGCCCAGCAGATATAGAGCGTGGAGGTAACATGCGTACGGGCCCAATCGAATATCTGCGTGATCTCCTCCCAATAACTAACTTCCTCGAAAGGCATCTGCTCCACGGGAGCGCCCGTCACGATCATCCCGTCGTAGAAATCATCCGCCATCTCATCGAAATCCTTATAAAATTCCTGCATATGCTCGATGGGCGTATTCTTCGGCGTATGTCCCTTGATCTTCATAAAATCAAGTTCCACTTGTAGGGGTGTATTACTGAGGAGGCGAACCAAGTCCGTCTCGGTCGTTATCTTAAGGGGCATCAAATTCAATACGACTACCCGAAGGGGGCGGATATCCTGCTCCGACGCACGCAAGGAATCCATCACGAAGATATGTTCCTTCTTCAGCAGCTCGATAGCCGGTAAGTTCTTTTGTAAATTTAATGGCATTTTCTATCTCTGATTATTATATGAGCGCAAAGATAATGAGAATTTTCTCATTATCGCTTATACTTCGCCACCATGATCACGGGGTTGTCCTCCTCGTGCATACCTGCGGCGATCTCCTTTAACTTGCCTTTGAGGTGTCCTTCTTGATAGGCCTCGACAAGTTCGGGGGTATTTATCCGCCACGTGAAGGCGATCTCGTCGTTATTGAAGACCGTGAGGTCGAAAATCTCGTCCACGAGGTTGGCGATCGGTACTTCTTTCGTAAAATCATCGTTATATAGGACATACTCGGATACTTCCTTTGTCTCCCTATCGTACACCAAATCGGTTCTCATCAACCGATAGTAGGTATCCATCATCGCCAAGTTCAACTCTTTCTTTACGGTCTGCATAAAACAATAACGATCCGTAACCACACCCGGGAAAAGAAAGATCTCCGGGCTCATGGATTGAATAGAGGGAGTCCTTACGATAAAGGGCTTTAATCCATCAGCGGGCGAATAGGTGTAGACCGTGTCGCAAGATGGCTCCGTAAGTAGCCAACGATCCCCGTAAGGGACGATACAAGGGTTATTAACCATACCTATGCCCTTTTCGTCGAACAATACTTGCGACACCTTTTTCTCAAAAGGAATCTTAATCTCCTCTACCACGCTCCCGTCTCGCTTGGATACTATCAAGAATATATTCCTAGGCTCAAGATCCTGATGATCTCTATTAAAATTACGCCCGCTACTAGCGTCTTGGCAGATGAAATGATCTCCGTCTAAATTGAAGATCGCTTTATAATAAACCCATGATTTCGTATCTTCGTCTTCTCCTTCCTTAAACAGGAAACTTCGTTTAAAATTCCCGAACAAGTCATAAGTCATTATCTTTCTTTGCTGCAGATTACCAACAAACATTTCTCCTTTCTCATCGTCCAGATAGATACCATTCGTCGCATAATACTCCTCGTTACCCTGTCCCCTCCGGTTAATCTTTCGTACCGCTTTTCCTTTCCGGTCATAAATAAAAATATTCCCATCAGCAGCAAACATATTCCGTACGATCATCACATCCTTCCCAATCGCCTGCAACCAGCCTAGCGTCACGAACTCGTCGGTAGTCTCCAACGGAATATATTCCACATCGAAAAGATCTTGCAAGATCAGTTCCTTTTTGGGATAATCTTTCGATACGTCCACCACGATAAGATCCTCTTTCTCTTGGGTAGAAGAGGTACCGCAGCCAACCATACCTCCCGTTAATAAAAACATTCCCGCCGCTATCAAGCTCTGTCTCATAATAGTCTTTTCTTTTAGTTTAAATTTAAGGATAAAGGCAAATAACATTCACCTTGCGCAATATAGGGAATTTTTAATGGCTACGCAAAGATTTGTTCGAAAAACTCGTAAATATCTCACTATTTAATGGTTATTATAAATAAGAAAACCAATGGAACCCATCCTATAACTCAATGGGATCTTGTTCGTATTCCATTGAGTTATAGGATGGGTTCCATTGGTTTATAAATTGATATCCATATATCTGCTTTAGGTATAAGGATTAGAAACCTCCCCCTAAAGCCTTATACAGGTATACCACCGACAGCAACTCATCCAGCACGGCATTGTTCAAACCGATCTGGGCGTCCAGCAAACCACGCTGGGCATCCAATACGTCCATGTAGCTGATGACACCGTTGATGTATTGCAGTTGGGCGAGTTCCAGATATTTACTGGCGGAGGCTTCCAGATTCATGCGGGAAGCACGGATCTCCTTCACCTTGCGGACGGTCACGATAGCGTTGTTCACCTCCTTGAAAGCGCCTAATACGCTCTTCTCGTAACTATAGACCTCTTGCTCGTAACGAGCCTTCGCCGCTTTCACTTTCGCTTTGTTCTTCCCCATGGCGAAGATCGGCTGCAACAGGCTTCCGGCAATAAAACCTGCCGGACTCTTCAAGATACTGCTTAACTCATCGCTCTCGAAACCGTAATTGCTTGTCAAACGGATCTTCGGGAATAAGTCCGTTTGCGCCACACCTACCTGAGCGTTCGCCGCCCGAAGCTTAAACTCCGCTTGACGCATATCCGGCCGGCGCTCCAGCAAAGAAGACGGTAAGCCGATCGGTAAGGCATCCGGCAGGTGCTGGTCGCTCAAGGAGAGGCCACGGGGGATATCATCCGTATATTCGCCCAACAGCATGCTGAGGTCGCTCTCCTTGATCTTGATCTGACGCTCCAGCGAGGGGATCAAGGTCTCGGTACGGGCCAACTCCACTTGGGCTTGGTTGTAAGCCGTCTCGGAAGTAAGTCCACCCTCATAGCGAAGCTTCGCCAAGCGAACACCCTCACGACGTGCGTCTAAGGTTTGTTGTACGATCGACAACTCTTGGTCCAAGGCGCAAAGTTGATAATAATTGGCGGCTACCTCGGCGATGATGGTCAATCGCAAGGCACGCTGCCCCTCCACGGTCTGCATATAGGAAGCGATGGTAGCCTCGTTCGCCCAGCGGAGGTTGCCCCATAAATCCAATTCCCAAGATAAAGTCAGTTTCGCCCCAAACTCAGGGTCGGGAGACGGGCTATCCCCTCCATAGTTCAAGCGTTCCTTTTGCGCATAGATATTCACACCCACCTCCGGCAGCATATTCGCGAAAGAGATCCGTTTGGCGGCGATCATCTCCTTCACCTTGGCGGCGGCGATCTTCATATCCTTATTATTATCCAGAGCCTTTTTGATCAAATCTTTCAAGGTCTCATCGGCGTAAAGGCTCTCCCAAGGGATATTCTCCACGGACGCCGTATCGGTCGTATCCGTATAAGCCTCGATCCGGTCCGGCAGGTTCAACTCCGGACGTGCGTAACGCTTTCCGATCTTGCAGGAAGAGAACGCCAGCATAGAAACGACACACACCACGGTTACCACTTCTTTCTTTTGAGCGATACGTTCCATCCGCATCTTCCCCTTCACTTTATAAATCAAGACAAAGAAGAAGGGAACCAACACGATACCTACCGTAATCGCCACCAGCATACCGAAGAACACGCCCGTACCGATACTATGGCGGGAAGCTGAGCCCGGCCCGCTAGCCAACACCATCGGAAGCATACCCAACACGAAAGCCAACGAGGTCATCAAGATCGGGCGGAAACGCATCTGGGCGGCATGGATAGCGGCTTTCACCACATCTACCCCGTTATCCACCTGTACCTTGGCGAACTCGACGATCAAGATAGCGTTCTTCGCCGCCAAACCGATCAGGGTTACCAGACCGATCTGGAAATAGATATCGTTCTCCAACCCCGTCACCCAGATACCCAAGTAAGCACCCAACGTGGCGACCGGCAAGGAAAGCAATACGGCGATCGGCACGATCCAGCTCTCATACTGAGCCGCCAAGAACAAGAAGACAAACAAGAATACCAACGCCAAGACAAATCCCGTCTGCCCGCCGGCCTGTTTCTCCTGATAGGAAAGACCGCTCCACTCCAGACCGATATTCTCGGGCAGATGCTCCCTAGCGATCCGTTCCATCGCCGCCATCGCCTCGCCCGTACTATATCCCGGGGCGGCTACAGCGTTGATCGAGGCCGTGGTGAACATATTGAAACGCTTGATCGTTCCCGGGCCGGTCGTATATTGGGTCGTGCCCAAGGCGGTCAAGGGAACCATCGCCCCGTCCTTGCTGCGCACGAAGAACAAGTCCAGATTATCCCGGGTAGCCCGGTAAGGCGCCTCCGCTTGGATATATACACGGTAAATACGGTTGAACATATTGAAGTCGTTCACGTACACGGAGCCTAGATAAGCTTTCATGGTCGAGAAGATATCGGACAAAGGGATGCCGAGGAACTTCGCCCGGTCACGATCCACGTCGAAATACAACTGCGGGATCTCGCTCTGCATGGCGGAAGATACGCCTTGAAGCTCCGGCGCCTGCGAGGCGTAATACAGGAAGGTATCCGTGGCGCTTACCAGATTATCCCAGCTAGCGTCTCCCCTAGCCTCCAACTGCATCTCCAAACCACCGCTCTCGCCCAAGCCCGGGATTACCGGCGGACGGTTCACGTACGACTTAGCCTCGGGGTAATAATAGAATTCCCGGCGGGCATCGGCCATCACGTCCTCTACCTTCATACCGGAGGATTTACGCTCTTCCCACGGTTTCAGGATCACCGTCAGCGTGGCACGCCCTTGGTTCGTACCGACACGGGGACTGCTACCCGTTACGTTCTGCACGTAGGCCACGGCCGGATGATGGTCGAGGAACTCGATCGCACGGTCTGTCACGGCACGTGTACGCTCCAAGGTAGTCCCCTCGGGCATCTCCAGCTCAACGGTGAAGAACCCTTGATCCTCCTCCGGGATAAAGCTGGTAGGCAACACCCGGTTCAAGACGAAGATAGCCACCAGCACCATCCCGAACCCTGCCAAGATACGGCGGGGATTAGCGATGGAGATACGCAACAACTTCGTATATTTCTTATTTCCTTTCGCCAACCACAGATTGATCTTACGGAAAATAAACGCTTTCTTCTTATGAGACGGACGCAAGATGATGGCGCACATCGCCGGACTCAACGTCAAGGCCACTACCGTGGACAGCAACACGGAAACTACGATCGTAACGGAGAACTGACGGTACAACTGCCCCGTGATACCTCCCAAGAAACTCACCGGCACGAACACGGCGGCCAATACCATGGAGGTAGCGATCAAGGCACCGGATAATTCCCGCATCGCCTTATGCGTAGCCTCACGGGCGGTCACACGTTCCTCGGCCATGATACGCTCCACGTTCTCCACCACCACGATAGCGTCGTCCACCACGATACCGATCGCCAAGATCAATCCCAGCAAGGTTAGCATATTCAACGAGAAGCCGAAGATCAACATGAAACCGAACGTACCGATCAAGGAAATCGGGACGGCGATCGTCGGGATCAAGGCCGCACGCCAATTCTGCAACGAGAGGAACACCACGAGAACAACCAAGAAGAGGGCCTCGAACAAGGTCTTATACACCTCATGCACGGATTGGGAGATATACTCCGTCATATCAAACGGGAAATTATACTCCAAGCCCTCCGGGAAATTCTTGCTGATATCCTTCATCGCCTCTTTCACCTTCGTGGCGACCTCCAGAGCGTTCGCTCCCGGCAACATATAGATACCCAAGATAGCGGCGTTCTTCCCGTTGATCCCACTCTCCGTAGAATACGAGGAAGCCTCCAGCGATACCCGGGCCACGTCGCTCATCCGGACGATCGAGCCATCCGGGTTCGCCCGCACCACGATATCCTCAAACTCCTTCACGGTGGACAAACGTCCCGGGGCCGTGATAGGCAAGGTGACATCCACGTCCAGCACAGGTTGCTTACCCAGCTCGCCCGCCGCCGATTCCCGGTTCTGGTCTTTCAAGGCATCCTGCAAGTCCTTTACCGTCAATCCCATATTGGCCAACCGATCCGGATACACCCAGATCTGCATACCGTAATAACGGCTACCGATATTCGATACACGGCCTACGCCCGGGATACGGCGCAATACGTCCAACACGTTGATCGTGGCGAAGTTACTCAGATAGATCTCGTCGAACTTCGGATCGTCGGACATCAAGCTCAAGGTCATCAGCTGGCTGGGTGCCTGCTTCTCGATCGTGATACCATTCTGGATCACCTCGGCGGGCAAACGGCTCTCGGCCAGTTTCACACGGTTCTGGATCTCGACAGCCGCCAAGTCCGCATCGGCGGATACATCGAAGGTTACCGTAATATTCAAGCTACCCGAGTTCGAGCTACTACTTTGCATATAAATCATGCCGGGCGTACCGTTCAGCTCCTGCTCGATTGGGGTAGCGACCGCTTGAGACACTGTCAGGGCGCTCGCTCCCGGATACGTGGCGCTGATCTTCACCACGGGGGGCGTAATCTGCGGATACTGGTCCACAGGCAATAATGCCAGTCCGATGATTCCGACAATCACGATCAGGATCGATAAGACGGTCGAAAAGACAGGACGGTCTATAAAGAATCCCGGTTTCATTGTTCTTCCTCCTCTCTAAGCGCTTGGATAGCCTTCTCGTCGCCGGCCTCTACCGCATGTACCTTCACGCCCGGTACCAATTTATGATAACCCTCTACCACTACTCGCTCGTTCTCGCCCAAGCCTCGTTCGATCACGACCTTGTTGCCGATCTCCGGGCCGGTCTGCACGAAACGCTTCTCGGCGATATCGTCCCTACGGATGATATAGATGAACGCACCTCCTTTCTCAATCGAGAGCGCTTTCCGGGGAACGACAATCGAACGCTCTCGGACATCCAGCAGGAGCTTCACTTTCGTGAACTGTCCGGGCAATAATTTCTGGTTCGGGTTGGATAGTTCCGCACGAACGCCAAACGTACCGGTCTTCGGGTCCACCAGCGGATCGGCGAAGTCCACGATACCTTTTACCGGGTATTCAGAGTCGTCCGCTAAGGTAACCGTCACGGTAGGCTGCCACGAACGGGTCGTATCCCGCTCGCCAAACTTCACGTTACGACGCTCGGCACGCAGGTAATCCAAGGCGGTCATCTTAAAATCGACCAATACCGTGTCGCTCTTCACGACAGCCGCCAATTTCGAATTGACACCCGGGCCCACCAAAGCGCCCACATCCACGAAACGCTCACTGATATACCCGGACAGCGGCGAGGTCACTACCGTATAGCTCAACTCCATCTCCGCTTGATCCAGATCCGCCTTGCTCATGGCGATATTCGCCTCGGCGTCTTCCAGAGCGGCCGTGGCGTTATCCAAATCCAGCTGGCTGGCGGCGTGTTGCTCGTACAACGGTTTCAGGCGTTCCACGTCACGTCGGGCCTTGGCCGCTTGGGCTTGGCTTTTCTTCAGTTGGGCTTTCGCCTTCTCTACCCTAGCACGATATTTATCGGGATTAATCATAAACAGGGGCTCATTCTGCTTCACCCGTTTACCTTCCTCAAACAACATTTTCTCTAGGAATCCCTCCACACGGGCATGTACCTCGACAAAGCTGGCGGCACGGATACGTCCCACGTACTCACCATAAATCTGCACGTCTTCTTTTGAGGGTTTGTCTACGATCACGATGGGCAATTGCTGCTCTTCCTTATGGTGGCAACCCGTCATCGCTACTACAAGGGCTATCAAGATAACCTGTACTTTTGCCAATCTTTTCTTGCTCATTCTACCTATATAAATTACTTATGTCACATTTGTTATTTAAGAAAGAAAGAATCATTCCATTTTTCTCGAGGACATCGATAATTAACGTTACTTTACTTAATAACAAACCGTATAGCGTTTATGTTAACATTTATACTAAATTCAGGGCGTATCCAACTGGGGAATAAATCCACAACCAGCCGGGTAAGTCTACACTTCAAAAACAAAAATCCTTTCGAATGAAATGTTTTTTTCCATCCGAAAGGATTCTACAGATATCAGATCTTCATCTATTATCTTATTGATCAACCGACAACGCTTTCCATAAATTATCGTCCGGCACGGGAGCGACAATTCGCACGTTCTCTTTTGAAACCGGATGGATAAACTCCGCGCTACGGGCGTGCAAGCTAATGCCTCCATCCTTATTGGAACGATCGAAACCATATTTCAGATCCCCCTTGATCGGACATCCCATCTTCGCCAACTGACAGCGGATCTGATGGTGCCGCCCCGTCTTCAAATCGATCTCCAACAGATAATAATTATCCGAATGGGCGATCAATTTATAACGCAGGATAGCTTTCTTGGCATTCGGCCGCTTGGTATCGTAAGCGTAACTCTTATTTTGCTTCTCGTTCCGCACCAGCCAATCCACCAACTCACCCTCATCCTGCGGGGGACGGCTCTTGACGATCGCCCAATACGTCTTGCGCACCTCACCGACACGAAACATCTCGTTCAAGCGAGAAAGGGCCTTGCTCGTCTTGGCGAAAATCACGACCCCGCTCACCGGACGATCCAGACGGTGCGTGACACCGACAAAGACATTCCCGGGCTTGCAATACTTCTCCTTCAGCCATACCTTCAGCATCTCCGAGAGAGGCTTATCGCCCGTCTTGTCGCCTTGCACGATCTCACGGCAGGTCTTATCTACCGCTATAATATGATTATCCTCGTAAATAACCTCCATATTACATGTTCATACCGCCGTCAACCTGAATAACCTGTCCGGATACATAAGAAGACATATCCGAAGCCAAGAAGGTAGCGATATTAGCCACATCCTCCACCGTACCGCCACGGCGCAAAGGAATCTTCTTGCACCACTCGGCACGTACCTCGTCAGACAACTGAGCGGTCATATCCGTAATAATGAATCCCGGGGCGATAGCGTTCGCACGGATGCCACGAGAACCCAACTCCTGAGCGACAGACTTAGCCAAGCCGATCATACCGGCCTTGGAAGCGGAGTAGTTCGCTTGTCCGGCGTTGCCATGAACACCTACGACAGAAGACATATTGATAATGCTACCCGCACGTTGCTTCATCATGACCGGGGTACAAGCGTGGATAAAGTTGAAAGCGGACTTCAAGTTCACGTTCAACACAGCGTCCCATTGTCCCTCGCTCATACGCATCATCAAGCCGTCTTTCGTGATACCGGCGTTGTTCACCAAGATATCGATACGTCCGAAATCCTTTACGATCTCGGCCACCACGTTATGAGCCTCCTCAAAGTTAGCAGCGTTAGAAGCGTATCCTTTCGCCTTTACGCCCAAGGCCTCGATCTCGGCCTGTGTAGCCAAGCCATTCTCATCGATCACTAGATCCGTGAAAGCGATGTTAGCGCCCTCTTGGGCGAACTTCAAGGCGATAGCCTTACCAATACCACGAGCGGCACCTGTTACGACAGCCACTTTACCTTCTAATAGTTTCATATTACTCAAATTTTTTAATATCAATGTTTAATCAAGCAAGCTCCCGTTGAATAGCCACCGCCGAATACCGTGATAGCGATCAAGTCGTCTTTCTTGAAATTCTTATCGTTCTGGGCATATACCAAGGCCGAGCTTACGGAACCCGTATTTCCCAGCTCCTCGATATTGTGCAAAAATTTCTCGTCCGGCAAGTTCAATTGCTTGGCGATATTCGCCATGATACGCATATTCGCCTGATGGCCGATGAAATAAGTAAGGTTATCCAGCGTATAACCGTTCTTCTCCAACAAATGAAGGACATTCTTAGGCATATAGGTACAAGCTTGGATAAATACGTCACGCCCCTCCGGCATCAAGATACCGCCGTCACGAGGACGCAAGTGAACCGCCTCCATCGCTTTCGACAAATGGCCGAGACCTTGCGTGTAGACCTCTACGATCTCAGCGTCGCCCTCACCGATCCGCTCCTTGGAGATAAAGAAAGCGGCGGCGGCATCACCCCATAAATGGCCCGCCTTCGGGTCTGTCTCATTATAATAAGCGGAGTTCTTATCAGCGGAAAGCACCAAAGCCTTGGAAGCCTTCCCCATGGCGAAATATCCCTCCACAACCTCCAAGGCGTTCAAGAAAGAAGAACAAGCCGAGGATAGATATAAAGCTTTCGCGTCAGCGATAGTATACTCATGTTGAACCGTATGCGCGGCCGTCGCAACCGTATCATAAGGAGAATACGAAGCGGAGACGATCAAGTCTACCTCCGTGATATCGTAAGGCAATTTGGGAAGAGCGTCCTTCACAGCCTCAAGGCTCATGGTATTGATATTCTCCCCCTCTTTCGCTTTCGAGCGGGTATGAATTCCCGTCCGTTGCTCAATCCACTCACTTGTCAACCCGCTCAATTCAAGAAAATGTTGGTTATCTACCCGTTCTTCAGGCACATAAAACCCTGTCGCATTAATAAACATTCCTTAGTGTCTTTGATTTACTTAATCTTTATTCCGTTGAATATTAAATTCATCACATTGTCTCTACGTTTAATCCGCTGGCTGATATTATCACCCATGATCCCCCGGATATAGGGCACCTCCAGCCCTTTCAAGGCATGATGGAGCACGAGGGCGGTAATGTCCGTGTCCGGCATGCTGAATATACCCTCCTTCACGCCATCGTCCAATATTCCCTTTATGATCTCCACTTCCCGAAGGTCGAAGCTCTTGCGTACCTTCTCCACCCGCCATATATCACGGAAGAAGGTAGCCCGCAACGTACCGTTCCGAAACACCAACGCCTTTACAGCGTCCAAGCGGCTATAGATAAACGTCAGCAGCTTCTCGTCCGCCGGCAGATCCTTGCTGGCCACGTCCACCAGCATCTTATGAAGCTGGTCCAGCTCCGACTCCACTACCGCCAAATAGATCTCGTTCTTGCTTTTAAAGTACGTATAAAGCGTACGTCTCCCCTTACGAGATGCCTGTGCAATATCGTTCATCGTCGTGTTATCAACCCCCATGCGGGCAAACAATTGTCTGGCCACATCCACCAACATGTCACGTGTTTTAGAAACTGTCATCGGCATTGTATTGCACATTTTGATTAAAACTGTGCGCAAAGTACTTAAAAAAGATCGTATCTACCAAGTATATTAAAAAAAACTTGCAATAAATTTGTTTTGTAAGAAAATATCCCTACCTTTGCACTCGCAATCAAGAAATGATAGCAACTATATCGCGGAGTGGAGCAGTGGTAGCTCGTTGGGCTCATAACCCAAAGGTCGTAAGTTCGAGTCTTGCCTCCGCAACTAAGAAAAGCCTTCCGGTCTGTGACCAGAAGGCTTTTCTTTTTTCGTAACCCAATGGTTTACGGGGTGGGAATCATTGAGTTTTTCCCGTAATCCATTGACTTACGTACCGCAAACCATTCGCTTACGCCCAACAAGTCATAGGCTTACGTCCGGGGTCTCTTATTGGTTTCCCGGACGTAGGGCCTACATCTCCTATCTCAAGGCAGGCAAGATATATTTCCATATCAAGTCGATCTCGGCCTGCATATCGCCGATATTCGCCGTCATGGCGATTACCGCATCTTGCTCGGGCAATATAATAATGTATTGTCCATTGGCTCCATCGGCACGAACGGCGTTATGGCGGCAACGCCACATCTGGTAACCGTAGCCTTGTAACCAGTCGCTATCTTTCGGCTTCATCTTCAAGTTCTCCGGTCTCATACCGGCGGGCAAAGAGGCTATTTTGGAGGTAGTAGCTTCCTCTATCCAGCTTTCGGGGAGCAATTGCTTATCGTTCCATTTTCCCTTTTGCAGGAAAAACTGACCCATTTTCGCTAGATCCTCGGTCTTGAGATACAAACCCCAACCGCCGCAATTGATGCCTTGGGGACTCTCTTCCCAAGTAGCGCCGACGATACCCAGCGGACGGAACAGACGGGGATAGAGATAATTGATCACCTTCTCCCCCGTCACCTTCTGGATGATAGCGGAAAGCATATACGTGCCGAGGCTGTTGTATACGAAATAGGTTCCCGGTTTATGTACCAACGGCGCCGAGAGGAAGAGCTTTGCCCAATCGGCCTTCTCGTTCCCCTTCTGCCGTACTAAAGCGGTGGGATCGACATCATGACCGGAGGACATGGTCAATAGGTGACGTATCTCCAGCTCTTTCAAGTAAGGGCTTACCTCGGCCGGTAATTGGTCGGGGAAGAAGGAGATCACCTTGTCCGTGACCTTCAATTTACCCTCCGCGACGGCAAAACCGATAGCCGTAGCCGTAAAGGTCTTGCTAACGGAGTTCAAGACATGCGGCGTATGGCGGTCGCCCTCACCCAGCCATTGCTCCTTTACGACCTTTCCATGCTGGAGGATCATGATACTATGCAAGTCTTGATCCGCCTTTTTCACCGCCCGCAGATAATTGCCGAACGCCTTATCCAAGGTTTTCGAGGCTTCCGCACGAGGAAGCTCCTTGGTCAGATCGTTATAACTGATCAAGTCTATGTTCTTATCCTTCAAGGCTTGCTTCACCTTCGGACTGGTAAAAAGATCGGTCACGCCTTGACGGTCCATCGCCACGTTCTCGTAGCCGATATGCCCGACGGTTTTCATCTCCTCGTTATCCAAGGCCGGGTGATCCAAGAACATATAGCGTTTACCGGGTTCCAACTTATCCAACATCCGGATGAAACTGGCCTCCTTCTCGGCCGGGGTCTTGGAGGCTCCATCATACCCGGAATAGGTGAAATCGTATTCCTGCATCGCCTCTACCCGATCCACGACCGGCAGATGATATTCCTCGGACAAGCGGCGCATCAGCTTCACCACCTCCGGATCGAAACCGGTCGATCCCATATGGCCGGAGATATGGCTGATCTGGGGAATGTTCTTCAAGGCCATCTCTATCTGGGCCCGAGCCTCCTGCTCGATCTCGGCCAAGCTCCATGTATTCTCCAGAATGGCCAGACCCGGGTAGGCGGAATTCGGAGACATCATCGGCAAGAAATAGCCATTGCTATCGGTCAAGCTGGGACAATGCGTCAGCGGACGCCATTTCACGTTATCCCATTCGCTGGTAAACGTCAGGTGAAGCCCGACATCTATCCCCGGGTTCTCCCTCAACAGCCGGGCGGCCTCGGGGAACCACGAGGTGACAACCATAACCTCTATACAGGTCTCCACCCCATTCTTATACCCTTCCATACACGCTATATTGGCGGAACGGAACGACCCCATGTCATCCGCACGGATGATCAGGCGGGGATTCGTGGCAGGCTGGCTGAATGCCGGCCACGTAGCGGCGAACAACAGGCAGCCGCAAAGGATTCTTTTTACATTTGAAGTCTTCATGATATTGATAAATAAGTAACATCTTTTCTATACTTGGGGATGGACCACACAAAAGGTGCCGGAAGATTTGCTCACCAACTTATCGTCGCAATAAATCTCGCACTCACAAAAATGTATATTCCGTCCCGCCTTGATCACGGTACCCTTGGCGATCAGCTCATTGCCCCAAGCGGCCCGTAAGAAAGACATTTTCAACTCTGCCGTCAGCACGTCTTTCTCCAGCGGGGTCATCGTATAGGCGGCGAAACCGGCGATCGTATCCGCCAAAGCAGCCAAGACACCCCCATGCGTCACGCCGCTATATTGTCTCTGCTCGTCATGCAAGGGCATATGCGCCTCCACACGACCTTCCTCGATAACCGTGAAGTCGATCCCCAGAAAATTCACATAAGGATTCGTCTTCGCACGGTTAATCAACTTTTCTTTTATTCTCTCATCCATATCTTTTCTATTAACGAACCGTTATCTTACAATCATCCAGATTATCGATAATGGCGAGGCTCTCCACACGTATGCCCTTTTCACGCAGCAGATTCCCGCCATCTTGAAACGCCTTCTCTATAATAAAACCCATACCCTCAATCACGGCTCCCGATTGCTCCGCCAACTCGACCATTCCCATGGCGGCGTTTCCGTAAGCCAAGAAATCATCGATAAACAGGATATGATCCTCCGGAGTCAGGAAATTATTGCTGATACATACCGTATAGTCACGATCCTTCGTGAAGGAATGGACCACGGTAGAGAGCATGTTCTCCATCGTCTTCGGTTTCTTCTTCTTTACGAAGACCACCGGCAGTTGCATGATATAACCCACCATAATGGCCGGGGCGATACCGCTCGCCTCGATGGTCACGATCTTGTTAATCTTACGATCTTGAAAGCGACGGATAAATTCCTCGGCGATCTTATACATCAACATCGGGTCCATTTGATGGTTGATAAAACTATCCACTTTAAGGATACCACCGGGATAACAGCGGCCGTCTTGCAAGATGCGTTGCTTCAATAATTCCATAATTTGTTATTCTGTTTGATCTTCTTTTACACGTATAAATAAATTCGCCAGAATGGCCGTCAAGCCACCCGTCGTTATGCCGGAGGAGAAAATGCCACGGATCACTTGAGGAGCGGCCCCTAGAATATCCGGCATCAGCTCCACCCCCAACCCCAAGGACAAACTAACCGCCAACACCAACGTGGCCTTCCGGTTGATATCTTGGGCGGCGATAATACGGATACCTGCCGCCGCCACCGTACCGAACATCAGCAGGGTAGCCCCTCCCAGCACCGGATCGGGCATCAAGGAGAAGATAACGCCGACAACCGGGAATAAACCCAACAAGATCAGCATACCCGCTATATAATACCCCACGTACCGGCTGGCGACTCCCGTCAGCTGGATAATCCCGTTATTCTGGGCGAAGATAGAGTTCGGGAAAGAGTTGAAAATTCCGGAGATAAACGAGTTCACCCCATCCGCCAGCACCCCGCCGGAGACTCGCCTCAGGTAGCCTTCTCCCTCGATCGATTTCCCCGATATCATCGAGTTGGCCGTAATATCCCCCGTAGCCTCGATCGCCGTGATCAGATAGATCAAGGCGATCGCCACAAATGAAGATATATTAAAATCCAATCCATATTTGAAGGGAACCGGGATATTAAACCCTCTCAGGTTTTGCGAGGAGACAACCTCCATATCCACCATCCCCATGGCGAAAGCGATCGCGTAACCGATACACAACCCTAGCACGATGGAACTCATCCGCAAGTACTTGTTCTTACAACGATTGAAGAACAAGACACTCAACAAGACGCACACAGCTACCCCGATATTACGCAAACTACCGAACGTACCGTTATCCATAGCCGTATACCCCCCACCGCAAGCGACCACTCCAACCTTGATCAAGCTCAAGCCGATGAGCAACACCACGATACCCGATACCAAGGGAGTAATCACCGAGCGCAGATACTTAAAAGTACGGCTCACGATCATCTCTACCGGAGAGGCGGCGATACAAACGCCGAAAATAAGGGGAAGCCCTCCCGCCAAACCAGCCGTGATAATCGGGCCGATAAACGAGAAGCTGGTCCCTTGGATACATAGCAGCCCCGCCCCGACCGGTCCTAATTTACGACATTGAACGAATGTGGATACCCCGGAGGCAAACAGAGCCATGGAAACCAAGAAACCGGTCGTCTCCAGATCCAGTTTCAGCGCCCCGGCGATAATCAAGGGAGGTGTTATGATCGCCACGAAAATAGCCAGTAGATGCTGGATGGCGGCAAAAAGCGTCTCTTTCAAAGGCGGACGGTCATCGATCCCGTAAATCAAATCCGTATTCATCCTGTCTCTTATAGTTTCAAGTCTAATAAGGTCTCCCCTTTTGCGTTCAACACTCGTACACTCATCTCGTCTCCTTTCTTCCGCAATACCATCACCGTAGCCGAATCGAGCTTATACCCCCCGCCTACGATCACCGGGAAGTTGTTTCCCAACGAGCCTTTCGGGTGGAAGGCGTATTGATGCGTATGGGCGGATATATTCACGTTGAAAGGGGCTTTCGCCAACAGGCTTCCCCAAAGCTCCGGACAAGGCTCATAGGCATCCCCGTTTCCGTAGATAGGGATATGGTTCAATAAAACCCGCTTCGAGGCTTGCTTAAACTCCTTGCCGTTCAATTCTTTCGAGAGGAAATTCACTTGATCTTTCCGGAGACCGGTGAAATCGTTCAGGCCATAATACACCCATGTGCTATCCGGTTTATCCTCGCCGCAATCCAGCATGACGAAACGGGTATCTCCCCAGCTGAACGCCCCATATGTCTTATCGCCCACATAGTCAAACAAGGCACGCAGGCCGATCGAGTAAGCGTTGCGTATCTCGTGGTTGCCTCTTAGGAAGAAAGCGGGTACATGACTGGCGCCCACCTTCCCGCATAAATAAGCCAAATGATACAAAGCTTCTTTCTCATTGGCGGGATCGTCTATACAATCCCCGTTAAATACCACGAAATCATAAGGGATATCACGCACTTGCCCGTATAAGGCGTCTAGGGTCGGGATATGCTTATGCAGGTCGTTAAAGATCAAGGCCGTGAAATCCTTTTGGGATGCGGAAGGGAGCGTGAAGGTGTAGAACGGGGATACCGCCGTCTCGCCAAACTCTTTCTTATAGGCTTGGTAAAGCATGATTTCCTGCGAGCATACCCGGTAGTAATAGGTTTGCCCCGGTCGTAGGTCCGTCAGCCGAATCTTATTATGCAAGCCGTTGCATATCACTTGACCGTCCACGATGGTGCGGGCCTTCTTCAAATTCAGCGTGTCCGTACCGTATTCTACCCAACTATACGTAGGGACACGGGTCTGCCACATCACCGTTATGCCGCCCTCCGTAGGATTTTGCAGATAGGGCGCCGCATAAAAGATCTCTTCCGGCCTGGCCTTCAAGCGAACCTCCGTTACGACCGGGCGATGATCCGATGCCACCGCCTCTTCGGGAACCCATGCGGACAAACGGGTAAAGGGCTGTCCATTCTTTACATAGCCCGCTATATAGTCCAAACAGCTATCCGGCGTGGAAGCCGGGAAGGTAGCCTGTTTAGGATTGCTCAACAGTAGAAAATCCTTGCTGATTTCCGTGATAAAGGGGGAATGCGCCGTAGCGTTCCAATCCCCGGCGATAAACAGGGGTTTATGCGCGGAAGCGGCTTCCCGCCGAAGGATCGGCAAGGAGAGCATCCGGTCTTCCGGCGTCAAGGAAAGGTGCGTGCAGCAGAAGATATATCTCTCAAACTCGACCCATAGCAAGACCCGTTCCTCCTCCCGTCCGGGAAGGGCGATATAGCGGTAGCTCACCGGCTTCTCCTTGCTCAGCATACCTACTCCGTATTTACCGCCATCAAAGTCGATGGCCGGGGCGTAGGTAGGGAACATCAGGGTGCGTTCTCCCAACGTCCGGAGCACGTCGATCCCGCCGCTTCTTCCGGTCACGCTATCTACCTCCTGTACGGCGACTACATCGGGGGCTACCTTACGTATAGCCTCCGCTATACGCCCGAGGTCCGTCACCTCATCCATGCCCCTTCCGTTGCGGATATTATAGCTCATGATACGCAACGTATTCCGCTCGGCATCGCCGCTTTGCTGTGCCAATGCCTTATTTATGGGCAAGCATCCGATCATAACGATCGCCCAAATAAACCATTTCCTCATAGGATTCGATCTAATGTTTATATTCATTTTATATCTATACCTTAACCGAATATCTCTTTCAATGACTGCTCGAACTCAGCGATATCCTCGCCGGAAGTATCCCAAGAGGTAACGAGACGGGCCTCGTTGATCTCCTCGTTCCACATATAGAAGAAATATTTATCTTGCAACTTCCTCAACGCCTCGGCAGGGATCGTGAAGAAGAGCTGGTTGGACTCGATCTTCTGCGTAAAATGAATCTCCGGGTATTGTCGTAGCACGTCCGCTAGCTTGGCGGCGCTGATATTCGCTTTCATGGCGTTCTCCAACCAGAGGTTATTTTCCAGATAAGGGATGAACTGGGCGGAGAGATAACGTAGCTTCGAGGCTAGCTGGGCGGATTGCTTCCGGTAAAATCGCAGGTTCTCCGTGATCTCCGGGCGGAACGAGACCACGGCCTCTCCCATCATCATACCGTTTTTCGTGCCTCCGAAGCTCAAGATATCCACGCCTGCGTCTACAGTCACTTGGCGCATCGTGCAATTCAGATAAGCGCAGGCGTTCGCCAAGCGTGCTCCGTCCATATGCAGATACATATCGTACGAATGTAAGAGATCGGCGATCGCTTTCACTTCCTCTATCGTATAGATCGTACCTAATTCCGATACTTGGGAGATATAAACGGCCTTGGGTTGCGAATGGTGGCAAACCCCGAAGTTCTTCAGATGGGGACGGATCAATTCCGGTGTCAGCTTACCGTCCGTCGTAGGAATCGTGACGATGGCGCAACCGGTCATCCGTGCGGGAGCACCACATTCGTCTACGTTGATATGGGCGGTCTCGGCGCACAGGATGCTATTAAACGGACGGGTTACGGCTTGCAGGGCCACGGAGTTCGCCCCCGTCCCGTTAAACACGAAAAAAGGAGAAGCATCCTTGCCGAACACTTCTTGTATCTTACTTGTAGCGGCCTCTGTCCAAGGATCATCACCATATCCAACCGCATGATTATCATTTGCCTTGATGATCGCATCCATTACCCGGGGATGCACGCCGGAATTGTTGTCACTAGCGAAACTTCTCATCTTTAAATCTGATTTTTCGCCAAAAGTACGGATTTAAGATGAGAATGAGGATATCCAAGTAACTATTTATCGCTATCCATTATGTTATTCTTATTTGTATGCGTATATGAATATATCAGATAAACGACACAAGGAATAACCACTATACTACAAAAGAATAAATAAGGTCCCATAACTATTTCCTCCTTTTTTTACTGTTTTCAGCCCTTTCTCCTTCCTTAAAATAGCGGGTACCCGCCCAAAAAGTAATTATAGCAACAATTGCCGCATTTATATAAATAATCCAACTCTGCTGTTGATAATTACTGATGAATGTGCTAATGATTCCGCCAGTCACTACATACTTAGCGATATCCATCAACCATTTTCCGATTTCTTTTTTCATAGTAAGATATTTTGTTTGTCAAGGCAAAGATAAATAGAATAATCCATACCGCACGTTATTTTACCTGAAATTGTTCCGTCGCGTAGAGGGCCTCGCCGGTTTGGGTCAGGCCTTCGATGGTGATGGTGAAATCACCGGTCAGGTCGGAGGTGGTAAAGGGGATGGATATAGAGGACTCGCCGGCTGTCCGGATATCGGGTCGCCAAAGTAAGGTATGGCGGAAATCCGGAACGGGGGATCGCTTCTCGGCCTCTGTCCGGTAAGCGGGCATATAGAAGATGCGCTGGGCTTGCGTGCCCTCATAATCAAAGAACTGGGTGGAGTTATCGACTACCAGACCCGGGTAATTATGCTCGTAAGAGGAGAAGGAGGCTATACCGTCGAATATCTGCCCTCCGAATACGTACTTACCTTTATACACATCGATCTTCCGGATTTTTAGGGGATCGTACTTAAAAATGATCTCGTGATCGGTGATAGGGATACCATCCAATAAAACCAATGAGTTACCGATCGTATACCCGATCCGCTCCTCGGTCAGGACCGCCAACCGGCGAACCCCATCCATCTTACGGAAGCGGAGGCCGGGGATAAACTCGATCACGACCTCCTCCATCGTCGTGAAACGGGTGTACTCATCTAAAAGATAACTCCAATCCGGTTGCCACTGGAACCAAGGCTTCTCCGCTTTTTCCCGAACCAAGGAATCAGACCGGTAAGCATGCAACACCTGTAGCCCCACGCTCCGCTTCACCAACTCATCTTGCCAAGCGGGATTCAATCTCAAGGCGGGAAGCTCCTTCTCCGGATGCGTAGCGTAAGGAGATTCGATGTCCACCCGGTAGCGAGAGGAGGAAGGGGATAAAGCCACCGTCACGATCTCGTGCGTCCCAGATATATGTTTCGTAAAGAAAGTCACCTCCCCGGCAGCGCCCAGTTGCCCCCCGAAAAGGCGGATCTCCCCCCCGGAAAAGCCCAATAAAGGCCTCACCGCCTCTTTAGACGAAGGTTCGCCCGTAGACAGATCGATCACTTTCCCCGTCAGGATCGGCCCCTCGTATTCCGCCAAGAATTTACGATCGGCAGGCGATGATCCCGTAGTAGGCATGCTTTGTTTCCAATCAACGATACCGCTCCGGGCGGAAGGTTTATACAAGTCAATCCCGGCGATAGAGACCGATAGGGTCTGTAGATCCGGGGGCAGGCCGTTTATCCGGATCTCCCCCCTGAACGGGTATCATAGGTCATACGGTCCGGCGATACGGAGACCGTGCCCCCTTGTCTCGTAAAAGAGTAAGTGGGCAATAAAGTATCCGTCAGCAGGGCCTCGTTCGTCACGAAGGTGTTCACCACCGTCAGCGGCTTCTCAAAGAAGACCTCCTCCCCCTCGTTCCGCATATAACGGGTATAGGCAACCAGCCGGTAGTTTCCGGTCGGCAAGGTAGAAGGCAATTGCAGGCAGCCATTCCCTACCCCCTTCTCCAGCACGAGTCGGGCTTGCACGACCGCCGAGGCGCTATCCAGAAGCTCCACATATCCCACCTTGCTCACGTCGGACAACCGTTGGTCCAAATCCGTGGCAATGAATTTCATCCATACAAGCTCGCCCGACAGATAAAATTGCTTATCCGTTTGCAGATAAACCCGCTCTCGCAATTCCCCTGCGAGAACCGTTTGCCCCGCCCATAAGAGGCAGAGGAGCGACAAGATACATTGTTTTATCATAGACTTCTTCATAGCAACTAAATTATAAATGACTGGTAGGCCACCAAGAGGGCTTCTGTTTCGAACCAAAACGGCCGCAATCCATACAACGTTTCAGCGCATACGTATTACTCGCCGCATTCATCGGATTATAGGAAACATATCCGTAATCCGGATTATTATCATATTCCGATCCCTGTACGATCGTGCTTGCGCAGCCCGTAACCTCGGCCTCATATACCTTCTCTATCTCCGGAAAGAAACGCTTGAGGCGAGTCACTGTCGCTACTTCCACGAAACCGATCACCGGAACCTCCGGGTCCGTCACGCAGCGGATATTCCCTTTCATCTCGGAAGGAATAGGGGCAAACAAGCTACCAGACTCCTCTATGTTCTTCTGCAAATTAAAATAGTAGTCGTAAGCCTCCCGGTGCAACGCATATTGTTCCACCTCCGCATGATACAACATCGAGAAACGGCGATCGCTGGGATGATACGAGGCGATACTTTTGTTAGCGATCACGTTCTGCGTCAGCCTATCGGAACTGCCTAGGGAGATCACCTTCGAGCTGTCCTTCCCCCAGCAATAATACCAATTATTCGATGTAAGTAAATCATATATTACGACCGTATTACCCATTTTCTCGGCAGCCATGAAGATCTCCGCCTTCACCTCCCAATTCTCCTTATACATCCAGCGGAAATAAGAGGATCGATCCGGGGCATTATGCGTAGACACACAGAGACGGACCTCCTCTCCCGGCCCCTTCTTCAGCAAGGAGAGAGAGTCGATCGGAGGCGTTATCTCCGGTCCCAGATAGTCCGACTCATACTCCAGCCCATCCAGCGAGATATGTAGCCGGTACCGGCTACCCGGGTCCAGCTCTCCCATATCCACCTTATACTCTCCCTTCCCGGAAGAATTAGCGCAAGTGAAAACAGCTCCATCCTCACGCTCCACCACCACCTTGGCGTTATTCACGAACTCATCCTCCGTGAAATCGTCGGTCAGGCCCACGCTTCTCCGGAGCTTTATCGTAGTCTCGCCATTCGTGATGATACCATCCACGACCAACAAATCCCGTACCTGCTCCAAACCCTTCGGCTCGTAATCCGTGACACAGGCGGACAATAACAACAGCAAAGCCCCCAGCCACCAATGAAAGCCTTTTATAGAATCTTTTATCTTCGCTTCTTTCCTCATCTCAACTCCCCCCTAAAATTTAATATTATAAGAGACAAACGGGATAGGCACCCCGAATATCGCCATCTTATATCCCTTTAATTTCCCGTTCTCCGATATATAATACACCGAGTAGGCGTTCTTTCGCCCCGTCAGGTTATAGACTCCGAAAGAGATCGTGCTATGCGTGAGCAACGTCAGGTGGTGGCTCGGCTCGATGTTGAACGAGGCGTCCATCCGGAAAAAGTCCGGGATACGGTATTGATTACGGTCCGAATAGTAGACAAACTCCCCGCCCCCGTAATGATATTTGGAGACCGGCAAGGTGATCGGCCGTCCCGTGCTATAGTCGCAATTCAGCGAGAAGCTGAAACGATGCGTGAACTTATAGTTGCCCACGAACTTCAGGTCGTGCGGCTTATCGAAGTCGGCGGCGTACCAATCCCCCTTGTTCACGGGAGTGACGATCATCGGGTCGTTCTGCCGCAGTTGCGTGCGAGAGTAGGTATAGCTTACCCAGCCGTTCAACTTCCCTTGCGTTTTCTTCACCATCAGCTCCACGCCATAGGCACGCCCCTCGGTCCTCAGCACGTCCGTCTCGATGTGGTGGTTCATCAGCAGCTCGGCGCCGTTCCGGTAATCTAGGTAATCCTTCATCGTCTTGTAATATCCCTCCAAGGAGACCTCGATCGTATTGCTCAAGAAATTCCGGTATAGCCCGGCGGCCACTTGCATACCCGTCTGCGGCTTGATGTTAGCGTCGCTCAACTTCCACGTATCCGTGGGCGACATGATGGTCGTGTTGGATAGCTTATGGATATTCTGCCGCATCGTATTAAAGCCGGCCTTCACGGAGAAGTCCTCGGTAAAGGCGTAGCGGGCGGATATGCGGAACTCGGGCCCGTGGTAGGTCTTGAACGCCCCGGTCTTATCCACCGTGCCCGTCACGGTAGCCAAGGAAGGCAGCTGGTCGTCGGCATAGAGATTATAGGTACGGGGCCCCAATACGTTAAATATGGAATAACGGACTCCCACGTTCAAGGAGAGTTGGGAGGTGATATCCCAACGATCGCCCACATAGATAGCGGACTCCACCGCTTTCTCCTTCTCCATCCGGTCCTCCTTCACCAACGACTCCTCGCCATAGGGAAGGTATTTCCCCGGCTCCAAGCCGTAGAACAACGAGCTGGCGCCGAAATCCAGCGTATGCTTATCGCTCAGGTAATGCGTGAAGTCCATCTTCCCGTACATCTGGTCGATACGGAAAGCGAGGGAATAAGCGTTCACCGGGTTATCCGTATTACGGGTATTGTAGCCATAATGGTCGTAGCCGGCGGTGAGGACCCCCGTGAAACGATCCGAGAAGATATGCCTCCATTTCACCGAGGCGTTGGCGTTCTCGTAGGCATACCGCTCATCCGCGTTAAAGCGGAAACGGTCGTGGCTGTAGTAGCCATTCAGATAGAGGTTGTTCCGCTCGTCGAATTTATGGTTGATCGTGGCGTTCAGGTCGTAGAACCCGGCGTTGCCATCCTTATAGCCGCTCTTCTCGGGGAGTTTCTTCAAGATCCAGTCCGAGTAAGTGGTACGTCCGCCCACTATAAAGGAGGTCTTCTCGGAGAAGAGAGGCCCCTCCAAGGTAAGGCGGCTGGTCAGCAAGCCGATGCTCGCCGATCCCTTGAACTCCTTCTTGTTACCCTCCCGGCTGTTGATGTCGAGCACGGAGGAGATACGTCCGCCATACTTGGCGGGGATGCTGCTCTTGTACAGCTCCATGTCCTTCACCACGTCGGGGTTGAAGACGGAGAAGAAGCCGAACAGGTGGGTCGGGTTATAGACCGTGCCGTCGTTGAAGAGGATCAAGTTCTGGTCCGTCGCCCCGCCCCTCACGTTAAAGCCGCTAGAGGCCTCGCCCACCGCCTTCACGCCGGGAAGCGACATGACTACCTTCATGATATCCACCTCCCCGAACGCCATCGGGATATTCTTTATATCCTTCACCTTCAGGCGTTCCACTCCCATCGTCGTATTCCGCACGTTGGCGATCTTCTCGGAGGAGATCGTGACCTCCTTCAAGGTGTAGACCTGTTCCTCCAGCTCTATATCCAGCTTGCCGTCGGAATAAAGCATGATCTGCCGCCGGGTGTCCTTCATGCCCATGCCTTGGATGTACAGCTCGTGTCGTCCGGGAGGGAGGCGCAGCGTATAATAGCCGTAAGCGTCGGTAGTGGCCCCGATCATCGGGTCCTTCACGAATACGGCCACGCCCACCATCGGCTCGCCGGTCTTGAAATCGCTGATATTGCCGGTCACCGTGACCCGGTCCGCCGCCTTGCCCGAGGCGTCACCGATCTCGTAGACCTTGTTCTCGGAGGTAGCCTTCTGCTGCTTCCGGCCCGCCATCAGGGAGATACCGGAGCCTTCCTCGTCGCCATCGCCCTCTCTCCGCTTCTCCCGCAGGAAGAAGTTCTCGGGCAGGGAGGTCATCAAGGTGTTATCTCTCAATACAAAGAAGGCGCCGCCATACGAGGATACTTGGAAGGGAGTCCCCTCCAACGCACGCCGCAACGCCACCAAGGGCTCTTCCTTCTCACTGTGTACGCTAACGACCATGGAGTCCGTCTCCAAGGGTTGCCGATAGACAGGCTGGCCGGTCTGCCGCTCGATAGCGTCGAACACGACATTCAAGGTTACTTGCCGGAAATCCAGATCGACCGTCCGCTGCGCCCTCACCGTCCAGCCGGACAGCAGGCACATCATCATAACGATATATAGGCTCTTTTTCATGGGATCTCGTTTAACTGTTCATACTGTCTCACCACGGCTACGATGGCTTCCTCGGGAGCGTGCTTGAAATCCAGCTTTCGCCGCTTGATATACCGGGCCAGCTCTTTTTTCTTGGACTTGAGGACCTTCAACACGGAGCCTTTGCTCCTCACGGTATAGTAAACACCCTCCTTCCGGATATAATATTTTACGGACTGATCGAAGGATTCATCGACCTGCATATCTTTTATCGTCTTAGATAATATACAAGACCATTTCCCCAGCACGGTACACTTCCCTTCATGCAACCGTAGGTAATAGCCTTCCGGCAGGTTACCCGACCGCTCGTCCGGATACCTGTAGAAGATATCGTACCCATGAAACTCAGCGTAGTCTACCCGATCGCTCGGCAAGACGATATTATAGCGATTGTCCGGAGAGAGCAGTAATAACTCATTCTTGTACAGGTCTAAGCGCATTTTCACGCCCTTGTAGAGAATGCCTTCGAAGCTAAGATCCCCGGGTACGTATTTCTCGCTCTTCAAATAGGGGTGATTTCTTATCGAGGTGGGATATTTTAATTGCTCCTTCCCATGGTAGATCACGGATTGGCCGGCGGCGGAAGAGACATAGTCATCCACCGCATCTTGTGCCCTAGCCGTAACGATAGCCAACGCGCATACGCATAAAAACCCCAGAAGCTTTCTCATAAGATCCAGATTTAAAGTTTCATGCCAAATATAGGCATTCAATCACAAGCCACCAAATCCCAGCCTTTAAATATCAGTGTTATCAGGCGAAGTTTCGTATTTCCCTTCGTCTCTCTCACTTTAGGATCTTCGGCATAACGTTTCAATTGCCCGGCAGCCTCAGTCCTCAGCGATTCTATCTCCGGGGCGGAGGCGTCACGACGGGCATATTTTACCTCTACGATATAACTATAGACGATTTCCGGTTGATGCAACAAATCGGGCATCATGTAGAAGTCCGCATATCCCTTATTCGCCTCATACTCCGGATGAATTATATAAGTACGGGTCAAGCCCAAGTAAGCCAACAAAAAGCCCTTTACGTGCGCCTCACCCTCGATAAACTCACGGATAGAGCTTTGTCGCTTCAATTCAGAGGCGAAGTACTCAAAGACAGGTTTCCAGTTTCCCTCGTAGGCCATGCTAGCCACGAGCATCCCCAGCCGATCCATCTCGAGGGAAAATAAATCGGCGCTCCGGTAAGCCTCCACTAAATAGGAGTACAACTGCTCACGAACCGTCAAGTTAGGGATCGCCAGTAGGGTACTCCCCCATTTAGTACCCCGTATGGTAAGCAGCCCGAAATAATAGAGCAGGCTCTTAAAATTATCCGGTTTTGCCAGATCCTCGGCGGGAAAAGCCGTCTTGATGGTACCTATGGTCTCGCCATTCGTCACGATGTCTTGGATGATAGAGGTGTTCATGCCCATTTTCTTGTCCAAGCGAATCAAATGACGGAGCTTATTATAATCCGTACGGATGTTGTTATCGATCATGTTCTCCGGAACTTTTTTCAACGGAAGATAATGATTCAGGAAATACAGCACCATATCCGAGTTATACATCGGCTCGTGGAGCGAATCTCTCGAGAAACAGTAATTATCGTACCATGGCTTCATCACGCCGATCACCTCATCTACCTCTCCGGCCAGCATATCCACGTCTTTATAATAAGACAACATATCACGTACCTCCCGCTCGCTAAACCCGATAATCCCGTTAAACCGGGGATCGGTGCTCATATTGGCACCGATATTGAATCCACTTGTCACGTCATCCATGGTGACCGGAGAGACTCCCGTGATGAACATACGCTTGATCGGTCCGTTTCCCGTGGCACCTTCTTTCAGCTTATTAAAGAAATAGCGGAAGAACCCCGTGCCATGTGTCAATTTACGGTAATGCTCATTCCCCACATTGGCGAGTATGGCGTTCGTGAAATTATCATACTCATCGATGAACAGGTAGATCGGAAGATCCAGTAACGTAGCCTGCCCGATCAGGTAGTTCAATTTCTCGTCCGCGTTCTTGAGCCTTTTCAATTCACTGGCGAAACCGGGATTGAACATATGTCCGTAAAGCCCGGCGAAAAGATCGAAACGCATCGAGCAATTATCATTGAACGAGGCCAGCAATCGATCCGGGTCCGGATTCACGCCGGCGAAATTAAAATCGAGCACAAGGTATTTCCCTTGCTCCGCCGTAGGATGCGAACCGATATACAGCCCCTCGAAGATTTCCTTGAAACGATCCCGCCTATAGATATCGTAATACCATCTAAGCATGTTGATAAACAAAGACTTTCCAAAACGCCTCGGACGGATCAAGAAGAAGAAATTGGCAGATTCCTCCAACCACTCGATATAATGAGTCTTATCCACATAATAATACGGCTCTTTCCTAATCCTCTCAAAATCCGTCAGTCCATAAGGGATCTTCTTTATTGCCATAGCGATCTTTGTTTTTATGAGTAATTACAAATATAGGCATATATATCCGGCAAAGCAACAACTTCCGAGGAATTATCACGCGGATAATGTACCTTTGCGACGTTTTTAACTTTAACAATTAATCATATATGAAAAAAAATCAGTTTCCGGGAAGCGGAAACAAGCGTGAGAAAGCTGCTGGATAGTTTGGAAAATGCCCAAAAGGCATGGGTGGACTTGAAAAAAGACGCGAAAGGGGCGCATAAGTTGTTTAAAGACTACCAGCCGGAGGAGGATCTGGTTAAACGGGAGAAGATCATCTACACGGGCTCCGTGAAAGACTTCGTGCGGCTGACGCTGCCCATCCTCGATGACCAACGTTTCCGGGTGAACGGGCAGACGAACCGGGAAGCCATGATACGGGCGCTGGACGAGGTGTTCGAGATACACCCCAACGGCTGCCCGGAGCCAAGGAGCTTCCGGAGCATCCTCTCGACGGCGCAGGAGGAATACGGGAAAGCGCATGAATAACAAGCTTCCCGTTTTTCACAACAAAAGTTAAAACTTGGGAGGCGTCCCAAAGCGCCTCCCTACCTTAGCGCCATCAAGCCAGAGACACTGGCTCTTTTTTTATCACTTAAAAACATAGTATGATAAACACATCATTATTCGCCCTTTTCGGACGATACAAAGGAGACGCCTCGCTAGCGGGCGTACTGGAAAACATCCAAAGAGGAACGTACAAGCAGTTCATCGACGAGACGCGGGAGGCGCTGGCGTCGGGCGATAAGGAACTGGCCGCCAAACTAAAGAAAAAACTGCCCGCTTTCACCCCACAGGCCACCTACTCCGGGAAACGCCTCGACCCTCACATCACCCGCTATAACCAATTGGTGGTACTCGACATCGACCACGTAGGGGAACGGGAGCTGGAGCGTATCACCCCGCTCGCCACGGAAGCGCCCTACACCGTGGCGTATTTCCGCAGTCCCAGCGGCGACGGGGCGAAACTCATCGCCTACGCCGCCACGGACGAGACCGCCACGCCGGGTAATCACCGGAGGGTCTACGAGGCCATGAGCCGTTGGTACGCCGCCCGGCTCGGCGTGGAGCTGGATACCTCGGGCAGCGACATCGGGCGGCTTTGCTTCGTATCGGACGATCCCGCCCTATACTTCTCGCCTGCCTACCGCCCTTGGCTGGAGGGTACCGGCGAGCTACCGGAGGGCCTCGCCCCGCTACCCCTTACTTGGAAGGAGGAGGTTAGCGAGACGGCTCCCGGGGCGAAGGAAAGGAAGGTGGCCTCGCCACTGGAGAAGGCACGCCGGACCGCCGAGCGGAAAGGCGCCTACGCCGAGGGCAACCGCAATAACTTCATCTTCGTCATGGCCGCACGGGCGAACCGGCTGGGCGTGAAGCGGGCCGAGATGGAGGCTTACGCCGCTACCGCCTTCGCCGACTTGCCGGCGGAGGAACGCCTCGCCGCCATCGAGAGCGCCTACAGCCACGTGGAGGAGCACGCCGCCGAGACGAGCGCCGCCACCTCCCGGAAAAAGGGCGGGGGCCCGCTGGACGTGGTCGCCGTGGAGAATTATATATCCGAGCGTTTCCTCACCCGCAAGAACGCCGTGAGGGGGTACGTGGAGGTAGCCACGAAGAAAAAGCGGAACGGTCAAAAGCCGGTCTTCAAGCCGGTGACCGACTACTGGGTGAACTCGCTCTGGCGGAGTCTCCTGAAGGACGGCCACTACTGCTCGCATAACGACATCCGGGCCATACTGATGTCGGACTTCAGCGAGACGTTCCACCCTTTCCGCTCGTATTTCGAGGGGCTGGCCCCGTGGGACGGGGTGACGGACTGGATCGGGCAGCTGGCCGATACCGTGGACACCACCCGGCCCGCCTTCTGGCGGGGTTGCCTCAAGCGCTGGCTTATCGCGCAAGTGGCCGGCTCCATGGAGCTAGGCGTGGAAAACCATACCATCCTGCTGCTGGCCGGCGGGCAGGGGCTGGGCAAGACCTCGTGGCTGCGGAACCTCGTGCCGCCCGAGTTGCGGGACTATCTTTTCACGGGCAATGTCAATCCGTATAGCAAGGGTTTCCCGCAGATGATGGTGGACTGCCTCTTGATCGTCATCGACGAGATGTCCGGCCAGAGCTACGCCGATCTGAACCGCCTCAAGGCGCTCACCTCCACCGGGGTCATCTACCTGCGCCGCCCATACGGACACTATGCCGAGACGCAGATACGCCACGCCTCCTTCGCCGCCACGGTGAACGACTTGCAATCGCTGCCGGACGATAACGAGTCTCGCCGCTTCCTCTGCTTCGAGGCCACACGGATCGATTACCAGTCGCCCATGCGACACGCCGACATCTACGCCCAAGCTCTCGCCCTCTTCCGCCGGGGCGAGAAATACTGGTTCTCCGGCGAAGACATCCGGAAGATCAACGAGAACAACGAGACCTTCCGCCAGCGAAGCCCCGAGGAGGAATTGTTCTTCACCTATTTCCGCAAACCGGAGCGTTTCGACACGCCACAGTATCTTACGGCGAGCGATATTATGACGAAACTAAGTGTATTTACACGTATCACGCCGACACGTTCCAATATAGTTACGTTGAGCAAGGTGCTGAAAAAACACGGTTTTAAGCTCACGAAAACTAGAGGAAAACTACTGTTTGAGGTCGCCGAGATCACCTCGGAACAGGTAAAAGCCAATTTTTTGCGCCCTAGGCAAGAGGAAGAGGATAGAGCCCAAAAGGAGAATGATATCTTTAAGGGTCAAGAAGATAAGCCGGAATAAAAACTGACTTTATAAAATGAGCAGGGCGCAAAAGGCGCAAAAAACAGTGTCTGGAAAAACATTTTACAAAAAGATAAATATATATCACACTATAGCAGTGTGATGAAAAAATATATTTACAAGAAAAGTTTTATATAGGCACGTAAAGATGCGCCTTTTGCGCCCTAACCCCGGCACCGATATTCGTCGGGATTAAGAAACATGACCGGAAAACCAATGAGATACGGATGCTAAGTCAATGGAATCCGTCTTGCGTTCCATTGACTTAGCGCCCCTATTCCACCCGGATACCATCCGGCTCTCACGGCTCGCCGAGCGACTCGATGATGGCCCGCACCATGGCGGGCGAATAGACCCGCTCGCCCTCGTGATAACCCAGCGAGAGGAGGCGACCGGGCAGGCCGGGATAGATCGTTATCCAATGTTGCAGCTTGCGGTGGGCCGAGCGGGGATGCAGGTCGGGCAGGTAGACCTCGGCCAGCTCCATCCGCCCGTATGCTCGTATCTTGAATGTCGTTTCCATATCCTAAAGATAGTGAATCTCCGGCATATATCCATCATTTTCCGGAGAAATAATTCACCCGAAATCACCCTAAGTCACCCAAAGCGACAAAGCCCCCATGCCCTGCCGTATCTTTGTATCAACATTAAAAAACAACACATTATGATCCGCTACAAGAAGTATCAAAACAAGAACGAGAAGAACGTGACAACCTTCAACAAGTGGTACGCCCGTGCCGTATGCGAAGAGACGGTAGACATCGCCGCCTTGGCCGAGCACATGTCCACCCACAACACCCCCTTCTCCACCGGCGCCATCCACGGCATGCTGAAGGACATGGTGAATTGTATCAAGGAGCTGCTGATGGACGGCAAGAACGTGAAGATAGACGACCTCGGCATCTTCAGCGTGGGCATCCGCTCGAAGGGGGCCGTCACGCCGGAGGATTTCTCCACGCAAGGCAATATCATCGGCGTACGCCTTCGTGCCCGTGCCACGGGCAACCTCTCCAGCGCCTCGCTCAAGCTGACGGCCAAGCTCCGTGAGTACACCGAGTACTCGAACGGAGAGGTGACCCCGGGAGGTGGCGGAGGCGATTCCGAGAGCCCGGACGAGATTTAGGGAATTGAAAATTGAGAATTGAGAATTGAAAATTAAGTGGTATGGAGATTTCTGTTTTTATACGTGAATACGCTCCGCTGGCTGGGGAGGCCGGGCGGGCGTTCCGGATCGATCCGGTGGTGATCTTGGCACAGGCGGCCATCGAGACGGGTTGGGGCGAGAGTACGCTCTGCCGGGAGTATCATAACTTTTTCGGCATCACGGCCTACGGGCTGCCCAACGTATGGTGGACCGGCCGGTGGACGGAGCTGTCGCCCCGCTCGCTACGTTTCCGGATCTACCCGGACGATAAGTGCTCGTTCATGGATTACTGCCGCCTGCTTCGCTCGGCCTATCCCCGGGCGGCCGACATGAGCGCCAACCCTACGGCCTTCGCCAAGGAGATCGCCTACAGCCCCTACATCAGCGAGGTGAACGGCGACAACCGGGAAGCCTATCGTAAGCTGATCGTCCAGCTTTGCCGAAAAATCAGCTCGCAACTATCAATCGTTAATCAAAAGGGCGGGCAGATGCCGTCCCTATCATCAACTGTCAACTAAAATGAAATACCTTGAACTCATCCTCCGTTGCCTCACGGCGCTCCTCCGGGTCATCTTCCCGCAGCATCCCCCTGTTCCCGAAACGACAGACGCTACCGGCGCTGTTCCTTCTCCTGCTAGCCCTCCTCTCTCTCCTCATGCGGGAGACGGAGGTGACGCTAGCGGCGATCGGCGCCTCGCTGACGCTCTTCCGCCACCACGATCCCCCTCCTCCCCACCGCCCCCGGGGCGGACTGGCTGGGTATCTCCGGCTACACCCTCCTCATAGCGGGGTGCACAGGGTGCCTCTTGAAGTACTGGGGTTATTAGAGGAAATGGGAATTTGAAGAATACTATTTTCTTCAAGCAAAAAGGGTATGCCGTGATGCATACCCTTTAACTTTTATTAAACCATCTATTCCTTTTGTGGTTATAAAAGAACATATAACCATCAATTATTCAAGACAAACTCTTCTATGGCATAACCGTTATATAAGTTGTCACTCCATCTACCCTAACTCCATTAACATATACATCACAAACTAGTCGATAAGAACCCGGAGAATATACGTTAATCGAACAATAATCACCATTCGGATAACAATAACAATTCCCAGAACCTACAATACTCCATCTAAATTCAGCACCACTAGGAGCATTGAACAGTTGGTAAGACGACCCTGCGTAACCACCACTAAACTTCAAAGAAGTTTCCCCCTTAATATACATAGCAGCAGCAACTGCCATTATATCTACATTATCGTTTTCCACTTCTACAGCTTGAATTGTAGAAAAAGAACACACAGAAAGGCACAAAATAATAAAACAGCATAATAACTTCTTCATAATTTTAAAATTTAATTGAGTTTCAATAAAAAAGAATTCTAAAATATAAGAAGACAAACTCTTTAAGAGCAAGAATCTGTAAGCACCATTCAAAATAAAAACGATAAGGAAGTCCCCTGCCTTCCTTATCGCCATAAACCTTTAGTTTCTCCAAGCTTCCGGCTGTACCAAGTACGGAGTACCTGTTTCCGGATCTGTACCCAAAGTCAAGATCTCATCGTCAGGAACGGGCAACATTGTCTTTTTCGATGACAGATAAGAAGCTCCCGCAAACTTAGAGATATACTGTTTCTCATAGTCCACATAGGCTTTCAACTCACTAGCCATCACATCACCACCCCAACGGGACAAATCGAACCAGCGCTCACCTTCCATAGCCAACTCTAACTTACGCTCCATGCGAATCGCCTTGATACAAACATCTTTGTTTGAGAATGCGGCATGTGAAGAAGGATATTCGGCAATCTTATAATTAGCGGCTGGAGTCCCATCATCTAACTTAACAATATTAACATCCAAAGCCGCACGACGACGAATCTTGTTAACCTGCTCCATCGCACCTTTCAGATTCCCAACGTTAGCCAAGCATTCAGCATATAATAAAGTTAAGTCACGAACACTTAAATATTGCAAGTTCATAGCAGAACCCGGTGCCCAACCACCATATAACGCTTTCATACCAGCCGCATCCTCAGCCTTGCTATATACATGCTTTTTCGGCATGAAGATACCGCCATTCGTAGCATCTCGTACCCAACCATTCTCTGGGAATCCCCAATCCTTATAAGGAATACCAAAACGACCTACAGCAAAATCCAATCGAGGATCGACCGCAATGTTATTATCGTTAACGGCTAGCACAGCATCTTGGGAACTATCGGAGTTACGAACAGATACACTTTTCTTCGTACGATATTCACCGTTCAAGTAAGGAAGGCCATTCGCATCTACTTGGAACGAATTCACCAACTCAAAAGAAGGCTGGTAGAAACCACAACATCCACCGGGGCCTGTATTATGCGGATAAGCTAAACAGAAGGGAGCACCCCCCATATTCTCTGCCGCATTTGAGTATTGTACCGCAAAAACGGATTCCTTACCATTTTCTGTCAAAGCATTGAAGTTATTGTCCAGATCATCTTCCAGTCCATAAGCCATACCCTTAGACGTAACACCATTTGTCAACACATCCGCTAAGATAGGTTGCGCTTCCGCCAAATCACCATGCCACATCAAGATCTTAGCCTTCAAAGCCTTCGCTGCGGATTTATTCGCCCGACCAACCTCACCAACAACCTTAGGATCATCCGATAAATTTGCTATAGCATCATCCACGTCGGCAACGACCAAGCTATAGATATCTTTGTCATTATGCACCTTTGGGTCATTCTCTTGATTAGTCTCATCAATATAGGGGAGATAAACACCAAACACACGCATTCCCTCGAAATAAGCCAAGGCTCGTAAGAATTTCAACTCGCCTTTACGCATTTGGCGAATTTCTTCCTTCATATCCTCCGCATTTTCCAAGACCTGAAGAGCCAAGTTAACACGTTTGCTCATTTGATACACCCAAACCCATTTTTGCTTGATATAGCCATTGGTCGACAATGTATTATACAATTCTATCTCATTCACCGTAGATTGGTCGTTAGGGTCTGATCCCTTGTTGGCATCACCCCCATAAATACCACCCCATACCCAGTTAAACGGAGAAGCTTGATAGGGATCGTATCCTTCCACAGGAGAGGCTAAACCCGCATAAGCACTAGTAACCAGCAACTCCACACCTTGAGCATTCGCCAAAGCCTCCGGGGTCAAAACTCCTTGCGGCTCCTTTCCCAAGAAATCATCGCCACAAGACCCTAAAGTCAGCATACTGGCAAAAGCCAACGCTAATATATATTTGTTGTGTTTCATAATAAAATTCATTTTAAAAGTTAATCAAATCCCTAAACATTAGAAAGCGAAATTTACACCGAACAAGAAACGCATCGTTGAAGGCCATCCACCCATATCAACACCTCTCTGTAGGTCTCCCCCACTTTCTTTGCCCATATCCGCATTCGTATATTCCGGATCCAATCCAGAGTAACCGGTAATAGTCAGCAAATTCTCGGCTTGTACATACAAACGTAAGTTTTGGATACCCACCTTAGATAACACGCTCTTCGGAAGCGTATAACCCAAAACCACATTCTTCAAACGCAAGAACGAAGCATTCTCTACGTAATAAGAGTTCGAGAATTTACCAGAATAACCATCGTTCGAATCCAAGATCGGCAAAATGGCATTGCTATTATCAGCACCGGGAGTCCAAGATTGATCACGCATACGCTCAGACTTGTTACCGTTGAACATCCAGAAGTCCGTAAAATATTTCGTATTGTTAAACAGGTCATTGCCGATAGTTGAATACCAGAACATCGTGAAGTCCCAGTTTTTCCAAGTAACCGTAGCGTTTAAGCCAGCGATCAAATCAGGATGGGGAGAACCGATGAATGTACGGTCTCTTTCCGTCAACTTACCATCCTTATCCACATCATCAAACTTAAATTTACCGACCCAAGCCTTGGCGGACTCAGCGTTCAATCCGGATTGTCCTAGAGGCGGCAAGGCCAAAACCTCGTCAACGTTCTCATAGAAACCATTCACCTTGTAACCATAGAACTCAGAGATAGCATGTCCTTTCGTCGTACGGGTCACGTTTCCATCCAAGCGAGTTCCCGCTCCCCACAAGGAGGCATCATCCGACTCCGAGATACGCAGTACCTCGTTCTTATAATGGGAAAGGTTCAAACTTACGTCCCAAGACCAATCACCTTTTGAATCTCTATAATTCAAGTTCAAATCGACACCCGTATTCTTGATATCACCGAAATTGATATATGGTTTCTTGATCTCCGGGTTAGCAAACGCTGAATATTGAGCCTCGATCAACATATCCGTTGTCTTCTTCCAATACCACTCAGCACCAATATTGAATTTACCATTTAAGAAAGTAGCGTCCACTCCGACGTTCCACATCTCTGTAGACTCCCACTTGGTATCCTCGTTTCCATATTTATCTAAGATGAAACCTGTTGTAGTAGAATTATTCTGTCCGTTCAAATCGTAGTCAGAACGTTTCGGGTAAGTTGCAAGTTCCATAGCATAGTTCGTAATACGAGGAACCTCAGAGTTTCCTGTCTGTCCATAACCGACACGCAACTTCAAATCGTCCAACCAATCTCTCGTACTTTCCATGAAATCCTCTTGGGAAATACGCCAACCTAAAGAAGCGGATGGGAACACACCATAACGATTAGATTTTGAGAAACGAGATACACCATCCCGACGGATGATACCTGTGAACAGGTATTTATCATTGAAAGAATAATCTACACGGCCGAACAAGCCAAACAAAGCAAACTCACCCTTATATTCGGAATTCGCCAAACGCTGGTTGTTATTCTCACCCATATTCAGCACCCAACTATTCGTATTATCCTCAAACAAATAATTGTAACGACGACCGGTCAACTTGCGTCCCAGACCGTCACGGATAGCCTCCGTACCCAACAGAACGGTAAGTTTATGGATATCATTAAAAGTCTTGTTATAGGTCAACGTATTCGTCCATACCCAACGATAATTAAACTCACTTTGTTCCTCAAAGTTATTCTGTCCCATAGACTCTGAGAACTCCGGATTTTTCTTTTCCATGCGATAATAATATCGGTTCGTATAGTCAATACCGAAATTCGTACGGAATGTCAAGCCCTTGATAATATCAGCCTCAGCCCATAAGTTACCAAAGATACGATTACGAGTATAATAATTTTCCTTATTACGGACTTGATTGGCTATCGGATTTTGGAAGTTACCCGTACCGGAGAACTTTGATCCAGCGAAATTACCAGCGATATCATATACCGGAACCCAAGGAGAAGCACGATATGTCCACGAATAAGGATTAGATTCCGCCCCATTAGCACTCAAGCCGTTATCTTTCGTAAAAGCATATGTTAAGTTCTCACCCACACGTAACCAGTCACGTACATCGAAAGAAGTATTCGCACGCACTTGATAACGCTGATAGTAAGAATCAATTACCGTACCGTCTTGTTTGAAATAGTTTGCGCTTAAGTTATACTGTCCCTTTTCCGTACCACCGGACAAGCCGACTTGATGATTTTGAATCATGGCGGCACGATCTAACTCATCCCACCAGTCCGTATCTGAGAATGGTGCGTAAGTTGTAGTAGGATAATCATAGTCACTCGGATCTATTGTTGTAGAACCCTGAGCACCTGATTGTGTCAAGTAATTCGGGATAGAAGGTCTATCCCCCGTACCAAATTGAGGATTACTTGGATAACCTCCGATATCACGCATAGCAATATTATTCTTCTGCGCCTCCCAATCTAGGTTCAAGCGATCCATAGAATTCAACACGTCATATTTCTTACCCGTCTTCTGGACACCAATATAACCGTCGTACGTTAATCTCGGTTGCCCGCTCTTCGTACCTTTCTTCGTCGTGATCAAGATAACACCGTTCGCGGCCTGCGCACCATAGATAGCGGCAGAAGAGGCATCCTTCAATACCTGCATACTCTCAATATCGTTCGGATTCAAAGTACTTAGATCCTGATTACGTGTTGACACGCCGTCAATTACGTATAATGGGCCGTTATCATTAACCGTATTGATACCACGAATACGAACCATTGAAGGAGAACCCGGAGAACCGGTCTGACCGATATATACACCGGCAGCCTTACCTTGCAACTGCTGGGTAGCGGAAGATCCGGAAGATGCCAAAAGGTCTTTCGTATCGACTACCGCCACGGAGCCTGTGATATCTTTCTTCTGCTGCGTACCGTAACCTACTACTACGACCTCATCAAGGTTTTGCGTATCTTCTTTCAATGTCACATTTACCACTTCTCCCGAAGCAGGAATTTGCTGGGATACATAACCAATGTAGGAAACGACTAAAATGGAGTTGGGCTCAACTTCCAAGGAATACTTACCGTCAAGGTCGGTAATCGTACCGTTTGTAGTACCTTTTACTACAACATTTACACCCAAAAGGGGTTCACCCTTTGCGTCAGTTACCGTACCGGTAACTTTCTTAGCTTGTTGGGAGATGGACACATTCGCATTAGACGCATGGATTGGAGGGGTTACACCCGCACCGACCATAAGGAAACAAAGTGCCAAACCCAGCCCGCTTTTAACAAAAGCCAACTGTTTGTTCATCATAACACAAAAATAGGTTAACATTAATATTTGTACCCACTCTTCGGATACCGGGACAAATATAAATTATTATTTTCATAAAAAACAATATTATGCATGTTTTTTTTACATTTTCTTATTTTTCCTAGACATATGCGCACGCAAACAAGCATTGAATATCTAAGAAGAGTTGTTCTTATTAACAAAAAGACAGCAGCACAAAAAGCGACAAAATGTTAAATAATATATTTAAAATACATCATCTATTCCTAATTTTTCCAAATCCATTTTACAGAATTATCAATATCTACCCCGAATAATGAGCTGACAGCCCCCTATAAAACAAAAGAGGACGCCGTTTTACCGACATCCTCCTAAGCTCTTATCGCATTAGATCCATGAGCCTTACCGGCTGCCGGCTATCGATTTACTCACGATATTCGTTACGGCCTCTTGCATCTTCTCGATGACGCCGCTGTTTTCCATCCCGTATTCGGAGGCGATCGTCTCCAGATTCGGGGAACCGATCCAAACCTTGCCGTCCGCATCTTCCCAAACGGAGATACGTAGCGGCAGCTCCAAAGAGATAGACGGATCTTGCTGCATCAATAAAGTCCCGACTTTCGGCGAGCCGAAGACGATCACCTTATTCGGAGGCAGCTTCATCCCTACCTCGCTAGCGTTTCGCCCATGATCGAACACGGCGAACACGGAACCTCCTTGAGACTTGATAATCTCCTCGATCCGCCGCATCGTCTCATCCACGCTAAACGGGCTTACCGCTTTATCCATCAAACGATTCTTTTTCTCCATGGCTGTAATTTTCTTTAGTTTTGTCAGGACAGGAGTCTTGACCGTCCGTACACTCGACTTCCGGTCATTATTCAGCTGCTCATAAATAACGATTTTATTCTCTCCTTTGTTCAGCCATACGCCCGGTATGTAAAGCGTTTGCTGAGGGCCGGCGTACCAATAGCGACCGATATTGATACCATTGATGAAAATAATGCCCTTTCCCCAATCCTCCATATCGATAAACGTATCGCCGGTATCAGACAGGTGGAAGGTTCCCTCGTAGAGAACCGGCTTATTCCCCAACGCCGCTACCTCGGGCGAGCCATTCTTATAGACATAAGGCTCGCCGGAGGCCAAAGCCGGCATCCGGTCCATCGGGAGCTTGTACATCTTCCAGTCCGATATCTCGCTGCCGTTAATCTTGACCGGGCTGATGATCCCCTTCGTATTGCGGACGATCTCCTCGCCATAATTGATACGCCCCATGTTCTCCACCAAGATGTCCAAGGTAGCGTTGAACGGGATATCGATCTCCATCGCATATTGGTTGAAACAACGGTTTAACTCGCCGACACGCTCGCCATCCACGTAGATCGTAGCGTAATCACGCAAGCCCGGTATCTCCAGACGGCCTTTCAGGGGTTGGTTGAAATGGGTTGAGTACAAGACGTAGCCGTATCCTTGGTTCAATTGCTCGAACGTGAGAGGTGTCGTGGACGCTACCGGTTCCCCTTCTTTCGCCAAGGCCAACACATCGGCTACCTTCGTCAAGGAGATCGACGGGACCTCGATCAGCGGTATAGGAGCCGGAGCCTCGGGGACGTCATAGGTGACGTATTTCCGGATCACGTTGCGGATCGAGTCGAACTTCGGGGTCACCCAACCCGCCTCGCTGATCGGGGCGTCGTAATCGTAGCTGGTCAAGTCCGGCTGGATATCATGCTTCTTGTCGTAATTGGCGCCACTGGTGAAGCCGAAATTCGTACCGCCATGAACCATATAGAAATTGAAAGAGACATCGTTTTGGAGGTACGTCTCCGTCTGCCTCGCTATGCCGGAATCGCTTATATCGGGGAATGGTTCCGCCCAGTGCATCAGCCAGCCGGGATAAAACTCGGCTACCATATACGGGCCTACCCCCCCGTGATACTCGTTCACCACCTTTTTCAAGTTCTCCACGTTACTCTCCCCGTTCGCCGTAGGCAGCGCTCCCGGGGTGGAACCGCCCTCGAACAACCAGCTTCCGTCCGAGGTGAACAGAGGCACGTTGAAACCGGCGTCCGCCAATTGCCGCTTGATCTTGGCGTTGTAGCGGCGATGCTCCTCCAAGGGGATATCCTTACGTTGCGCCACGTAAGAACCGAACTCGTTCTCGGCCTGCACCATGATGATAGGGCCGCCTTTCGATACCTGCAAGTCGCCGACCTGCTCGTAAAGCTTATCGATATAAAGCTTCGTGCGTTTCAAGAACTCCGGGTTATCCCGGCGGATCTCCATGCCCGGTATATTCTGCAACCACCACGGATAACCGCCGAACTCCCACTCGGCGCATACATAGGGGCCGGGACGGAGGATCACCATCAATCCCTCCTCTCCCGCTATCCGGATATACTCGGCCAGATTCTTGTCTCCCTCGAAATCCCATTTACCCGGCTCCGTCTCGTGCAGGTTCCAGAAGACATAGGTAGCGACCGTATTCAAGCCCATCGCTCGCATCATCCGAAGGCGATGCCGCCAATATTGGTGGGGGATACGAGGATAATGCATCTCACCCGAAAGGATCGGGGTTACCTTCCCGTTTACATAAAAATGACCGTCCTTGATCTCGAACGTACGTTTCTCCTTGGCGAACGAGCCGACAGGTATCAGCATCAAAAGGAGCAATAGATAGGCGATTTTCTTTTTCATGGAATCCATGTGTTATAAAGATTTATTTTTAGGTTTAAGATCTCGTGGCAAATGTATGTAAATAAAAAGAGGATGCCAAATAAATGACATCCTCCCTAGCTTATATATTATATAATGTATAAGTCTGTATTAAGCTTGCTCCAACTGCAAAGTCTTAGTCGGCTGGTCGCAAACCTCCGTCGGGCCGAAGTACTGGATCGGACCCGGATATACATAGCTAGTAGTCAAAGCCCACTCGTCACGGTTAGCGGCGAACGCCTTGAAAGGAGCGCCGTCAAGCTTAACCAAAGCCTTCTGGATAACCGGCTTCATCTCGCCATGACGTTTTTCCATGTTCATCATCATAGTAACAGGGATACCACCGGCGATCCATTGATCAGCGGGAGCGGTCGTGTTACGTACGGAAGACATATAACCTGTCTTACCGGCGGCGATCAAGCAAGATGCCGTGTAACCCAAAGAGTAGCAGTAGTCCGCATCGTAGTTAGACGGAGCGGCGCAACGACCCTCGTAACCGAAGAAGTGGTGTTGTGCGGCGAACTTGCCTACGTACTTGCCCTCGGCTTTCCACTCAGCCAATTTCTTGCCAACCATCTCGGACAATAACTTCTCGGTCTCGATCAAAGAAACCTGTACGTTTCCGTGCGGGTCACGGTCCAAAGACAACTGACGAGCTACGCCCTCCGGAAGAGAAGCGTACAGATCAGAGTTCTCCTTCGTCAACTTGCTGATGATATAAGCACGTTGCTCGCTCTTCTTGATCATCTTGAACTCAGCGTCGTGCTTAGCCAAGAAGTCGTTCAACTCGGCGATCAAGCGTTTCATAGCCGGAACGAACTCGATCAAGCCCTCAGGGATCAATACCGTACCGAAGTTATTACCCTCGGCGGCACGTTTAGCCACGATACCAGCCACGTAAGTAACGATATCGTCCAAAGACATATTCTTCTCCTCAACCTCCTCGGAAATGATACAAACGTTCGGTTGAGTCTGCAAAGCGCACTCCAAAGCGATATGAGAAGCGGAGCGACCCATCAATTTGATGAAGTGCCAGTATTTCTGAGCGGAGTTACAGTCACGTTGGATGTTACCGATTACCTCGGAGTAAACCTTACAAGCCGTGTCGAAACCGAAAGAGGTCTCGATCTGGGCGTTCTTCAAGTCGCCGTCGATCGTCTTCGGGCAACCGATTACCTGTACGCCGGCGCCAATAGCCTTGTAATACTCAGCCAATACGCAAGCGTTCGTGTTAGAATCGTCACCGCCGATAATAACCAAAGCCTTGATATCAAGTTCTTTCAAGATCTGAAGACCTTTATCGAATTGTTCCGTAGTCTCTAATTTCGTACGTCCGGAACCGATCATATCGAAACCGCCCGTGTTACGGTACTCGTCGATAATATCAGCCGTCAATTCCATATATTTATGATCGATCAAACCGCCCGGGCCCAAGATGAAACCATACAGACGAGAATCTGCGTTGTGAGCCTTGATACCGTCGAACAAACCAGCGATCACGTTGTGACCACCGGGAGCCTGACCACCGGAAAGGATCACACCAACGTTCATGACAGGCATAGCCTTCTCCTCGTTACTCTTCTCGAATGTAACGATCGGCATTCCGTAAGTGTTCGGGAACAATTTCTTGATTTCTTCCTGATCGGCTACTGATTGAGTATACTCGCCGTCAACGGCTTTCACTGCACCTTTCAACGCAGCGGGTACCTTCGGTTGGTAAGCTGCTCTTGCGATTTGTAATGCACTCTTTGTCATTTCTTAATTGATTTATTTAGAAATTATTTGATACGTGTTCAAAAGTGACGCGAATATAAGGAAAAAAATCCGTATTAATAAAAGAGAAGGGGGATATGTTAATTGAAAAATCACCCTAAAATTGGTTCCGAAGGAATGATTAACACTTTACAAGCCGATTTCCTAAAACAGGTCTGACAATATAGATCAACTCCTTCATCGTCCGCCCCAAATACATAATACTTTATCGTATAAACACACCTTTTTAGCTCCTTTACATAAAGACTTTATATGCATGCAAGCTTTATCCCTAGGTGTATCTCTAGATTATAAAATAATAAATATCAATTCCTCACAAGAAGCCCCTTTTACTATTTTCTTATTCCAACTTTAAATCCGGTAACTTTTTGACTATCTCCATGGTTTGTACGCTCACGTTGATTACGGAGAGTAGCAAGTCCAAGATATAACGGGGGTTATCATGCTCACGGCTCCAGTCATTCGGATCGTTCTTGATCAAGCTACTTGGATCGGTTTTCACTTGATAGCGCTCCATGATCCATTCGATAGCGGATTTACCGTTCACGATGTACTCATACGCCTCATCGGGTATGTTCTCTATACGAATCGAGCTGTTATAGATAATCGTATCCTTTTGCCCCTTTTTCGGGAATCGCATTTTCTCTACCTCATAGTATTTATAATCCACCTTGACCGCATATAGATCCGTAGTTCCGGCAATCATACGACCATCCGGGGCCTCCTCCTTTTGCCTGTCGCCAATGACAGTCACGCCCTCATACGCAGGTATTTCCTCATAATTCAGATGCAGATTAGCCAGTTGCTTACCCGCATAGGAGAAATCGAGGAAAGCGTCTATATCTTCCACGATCGGGATACGTGGTAAGGATTTCTTCAGATCGGCCGCGAAGGCTTCCCGGTATTTCGGGGAATGAAGCAAGCCATACACATAGTAGAAGATGGTTTCTTTCGTGATCTTCCGGGCATTACCGAAACGGGTACGGACTTCTTTCAGTATCCAGTCGGTGATTCCGTCTCGACGGATGTAATCATCGTTTGATTCGGTATCGAATAAGGACAAGGTTTGCTGCTTGTTCTTGTTTTCTTCGTACCAGTAGAGAGGGAAGCATTGACCATTAAAAATAACCTGAAGATCAGGAATGCAATCAACAATTAGACAAGAGAAATCTTTATCTCCGATTCCTTTCACGCAAATCACTAAATTCTGATGAATAGAAGTCGGAAACATATTAAAAACAGGTCCTACATCATTTAAAACAGTCTTATCAAAATATAAATTTTGCTTTGAAAATGGGCGATACAACCCTATAGAGGCATATTTAACATCATAAAAATGCTCTCTATTTTTTTCTACATCTTGTCTATAAGCTCTACTCCAACTTATTTTTAATGGGTCATTGTCAATAAAACTCACAACATCAATATTCGGATTATACCTTTTATACTCTTGATATTTTAATCTTTGCTCATTATAAAACTCATTTGATCGTTTCATTGACTCAAGCATTTTTTGTCTCGAATAGTTATAAGCCCATGAATCGCGGGAAGAACCTATGCCTCTTGCATAAACAGCATTAAATAGAGTCTGCTTATTAGCTTTATTATCCTTATCACCCAAAAGTATCAAAGAATCAAACACATCCCCTCTCTGATTAATCCAATCCCCTTTCTCATTCGGAGCAACAATCTCCCATTGTAATTTACTAGAATCAACGGAACCAAACTCACTTATCTTTTTAAGCTTCTGCTCACGAGATAAATAATCACCAATATCATGATACAGAATCGTCGCTTTTCCTTTCTTTTCCGGGTTCTTTATTAAAAAGGTAATTGATATAGGCGTACGAGAACCTGAACCAAATATTTTACCGCCTTCTTTACGAGATAACTCACCACTCGTACGTTGGTTCCCTCTCAAATTCAATACATATACACTCGAATATTCGTCCTCAAGACATTTCCTAAATCCTTCTTGAGCATTTCCATCAATCCAAGCCCCATTACTAATGAAAGCTACCACACCCCCATCCTTGCAATCCGCAATACGATCACTCGCCCAACGAAACGCCTTAATATAACTATCATAAAGAGAGTTCTTATTAGTCGCTTGAGCGGCTTTGGCATACGTCTCGGCAATCCGTTTATCCAAATGAGCGTAACTCAAATTCTGCGCATTATCATTCGCCGATTTCTGTCCGACCGAGTACGGAGGATTACCCATTATAACCCGTACCGGAGCTTTCTTTTGCTTATCCACATTCGCCGCATTCTCGGGAAACCAAGTCTGATCCAAGACATTCTCCTCGTTCTCGGTTGTCTGGAAAGTGTCCGTTAAGCAAATGCCCTCGAACGGCAAATAAGTATCTCGCTTTACGAGACTATGAAAGACGCTCTCGATATTGACATCAGCGATATAATAAGCGAGCAAGACCAACTCATTGCAATGAATCTCATTCTTATATTTACGTTCCAGATCTTCCGGACGGATCAAACCGCTTTGTAACAAACGGGTAATGAAAGTACCCGTCCCCGTGAAAGGATCTAAGATATGTACATTCTCATCCGAAAGGCTGCAATCAAATTCCTTGCGCAAGATATCGTCAACGGAATGAATAATAAAATCCACGCATTCCACGGGTGTATAAACGATACCCAGCTTATCCACGGTCTTCGGGAAAGCACCCTTGAAGAACTTCTCATACAGATTTTTGATAAGCATCTGCTTTCCTTCCAGATTGTCAATATCGCCCACGTTCATGCGCACGTTCTCATAGAATTTATTCAATACCTCCGTATCCTTTTCCATGGCCTCGCTCTCCAGTAGCTCCAACATACGTTGCATACTACGGCTGACCGCATTATTCTTGACAAACTGATAGTCCTTAAACAAGGCATCGAATACCGGACGTGTAATCATATGCTGCGCCAGCATCTCCACCGCTTGTCCCTCGTCAATGGAAGGGTTCAAGTTCTTTTGCAAGCCATTCAAGAATTCAACGAAAGCCTCTTTGTGCAATCCCTCTTTCACGACACGGGCGATGCGCTCTATAAATTTCTGGGCGATCAAACCGATCTCCCTCGCCCAGTTCTCCCAATACAGGCGATCTCCGACCTTCTCGACCATCTTCGCGTAGATCCCATCTTGCAAAGAACCGAAACGAAGTTCCAACTGGCGAGCGATCTCCTCATTACTTAGCTCGGTCGCCCCCATCTGTTGATCCTGCGGATCGGGCATCCAATCCTTCCCGTGCATCCGGCCCGAGCCTTGCGGTATCCCGGCGACAACCACCTTGGGAGGCTTCACCTTATTCAAATGTATCTTATTGACCGTAGCGTTAAACTCATCGTCGTGGGCACGCAAGGCATTCAAGATTTTCCAGACCACGGAAAAACGCTCGTTATCCTCCATCGCCTTCTCCGGCTCCACATCCGCCGGAACGACTACCGGGACAATGATATAACCATATTTCTTCTCATCCGAAGCCCCCTTGTGGAACGTACGCATCACACGCCCCACGCTCTGCACGACATCCACCTCGCTATTACGGGCGGCTACAAAAAGAACAGCGTCCAAAGCCGGCACATCCACCCCTTCGGACAAGCAACGCACGTTCGATAGAATACGACACTCGTGCGGATTGCCGGTCTCCTCCTTCAGCCAAGCGATCTTCTCCTCCCGTGTAGCGGCATTCATCGCCCCGTCGATATGTTGGACCTCGATATCCACGACCTCTTCCCGTACTTCCTCCGACAAGGATTCCTTATATTTTCTCACCATCGTAGGCATCACGGCAGCAAACCCCTTGGAAGAGATACCGCTCCCCCGCTCACTCGGATTAATGGTCGAGCAAAACGCCACGGCCCTCCGCATCAATACCGGGTCCGCCTCCTTCGTAACCCCCTTATCTCCTTTTATACGTTTGGACAAGCCATTGATACAACCGATGAGCTTACTGGCGTCGTCCATCTTTATTTCCTTTTGTTGCTTATCCTTGACATCCTCTAGGATAGAATCCGGGATATCATCCTCGCTAATCGTCAGCACCAATACCTTATAGTCCGTCAGCAGTCCCTCACGCACGGCACGTCCGAATCCGATCCGGAAAAACTCCTCGCCATAATAGTCCGGGTTATTCATGCTCCACAACACTAAATCCTTGTCTTTAGCCGTCGCCTTGGCATTGTCATTATAATAACGTGGGGTAGCCGTCATGTAAAGACGCTTTTTCCCCCGGATCAAGTCATTGTCATGTATTTTAGTAAAATGACTCTCATCACGACCTTTTTGCTTAAAACCGGTTGTCCGATGCGCCTCGTCGCAAACGATATAATCGAATATACCATAAGACGGATCAGCCTCCAATAGCGCTCGCTGCGCCTCGGCCAAGACATCTATACTTTGATAGGTCGAGAATACGACAACCAGTCCGTCCGTATCCTTATAGCCTAATAATTGCCGTTTTATCGAGTTGATATTTGTCGTGGCGGGCAATGGGTTATCGATGATACTCGTCTCGTCATTATCGAAATCGTTCCTTTTGGAAGCCTTGGAATCCGAGCAAATACAAACAGCCTTCATCCTGTATTTCGTATCTGTCATCCAAGCATTCAGCGATTGTCCTAAAAGAGCGATACTGGGGACCATGAATAAAATCAGTCCCTTGCCCCCGGTCTCTTGCTCTATGATCTCCAAGGAGGTGTACGTTTTTCCCGTTCCACAAGCCATGATTAGTTTTCCCCGGTCATGTACCCTGAAATATTCATGAGCCGCTTTCATCGCTTCCAACTGATGCTTGCGAGGCTGTTTACCTTCCCGTAAAGCCGCTTTTCCCGTATCCCCTTTCAAGAGTTTATCCCAATCAACCGGAGAAGCCTCCAACTCATGCATATTGATACGAGTCACCGAAATGTCTTGACCTTTCAACGTCTCTTCCGCATTCGCTCCCCAGCGCAAGGTGGTAGAAACCCAGATCAGGTTACTGAAATACGTGGTCTTCAAGGTTAAATCATCTATAAACGCACGATGAGCGGTGGATATAAAGGAGTCTACGACCGCCTTGCTTATGACGGCCTTCTCGTCATAGCATTTACACTGGATGGCCCAATAATCACCCAAATCAGTTTTCGCCACCAAGTCTATACCTAGATCTTTCCCGCCGAAATCCTTTTTTCCCGGAAATTCCTCCCAAAGCCAAACCTCCTGCAATTTATCCGCATAGCGAGGGTCCGTTTGGAACCATCTCTTCATCAGTTTCTCAAACTTCGCTCCCTTTTCTCTTTCGGTAAAAGATCCGGTACGGAATCTTTGAAGTACTTCTTTAAATGTCATTGTCTCAATCGTCCGTTGTTTAGTCCTCAAAAGTACATAAAACTCCACTTATTTCAATAACTCGGACAGATTTTCATTGGAGACATAGCCGACCTTCTAAAAGAAACATCTGTTTCTTCCGATAGAAACAAGAGTTTTATACGGGAGAAACTCTTGTTTATTCATAGGAAAACTTTTGTTTTCCCTAGAAGAAACTAAAGTTTCCTAAGCATAAAAAACAACAAAACTGCAATAAATTGAAAAACAACACTATACTTAAAAATTCACTCTTCTACAGATAAGATAAGCGAGAATATTTCTTTTTTCGGAGCAAAGCCTTATGTAAATGTCATCGGGCAACGTTTTTTCCCAAAAGACTTCGTATATTCGCGAAGTCAATATTCCATATTTTAATACATTACTTACATAACACAAATACAAAATGAAAAAGTATCTTACTCTTGCCGCATCAGCTCTGCTCCTAGCCGCATGCAGCGAAAAACCGGGTTACGAGATCAACGGTACCGTAGCGAACACCGATCTAAACGGAAAATACGTTTACCTGTATGAATATGGCGTACAAGACGCCGCCCCAATGGATAGCGCATTGGTGCAGAACGGCACGTTCACGTTCAAAGGAACACAGAACGCCCCTGCCCTACGCAAACTCGCCTTCGCCGAGGATGTCGTGGAACCCAAACGTGCCGCTTCCGGCGAGAACGCTCCTTTTACAAGCGTATTCGTACTGGAGAACGGTAAATTACAGGCTGTTCTTGACGAGGCCGCTTCCGCCGTTTCTGGAACACCGGAGAATGACGGATTGAAAGCCCTGCAAGCACAAATGAAGACTTTGCGTGCGGATTTGGAGAAGCTTTCCGCCGACATGAAATCTGAGGACAAGGAAGTCGTAAGCGCCGCCGAGAAGAAATATGACGAGATCGACCAAAAGGTAACCGATGCCGTCAAGACTTACATATTGAATAATACGACCAAGCAATCCGCCGCCAAGTTATTATACGATTTCCGTTATAGCTTGGACGAGGCGGCCCAGAACGAGATTATCGCCAAGGCGGACTCCGCTTTCAAGGCCGTTCCGAACATCGATAAGCTCATGGCTCACCTAGATGTACTGAAAACCGTAGCCGTAGGCAAGAAGTTCGTGGACTTCGAGATGGCCGACCCGAACGGTAAGACGCACAAGCTATCCGAGTTCGTAGGCAATGGCAAGAACATCGTGTTGATCGATTTTTGGGCAAGCTGGTGTCCTCCTTGCCGCCGGGATATGCCGAATTTGGTAGCCGCTTACAAGAAATACAAGAACAAAGGTTTCGAGATCGTTGGTATCTCCTTGGATAGCAAGGCTGACGCATGGGCGAAAGGCGTAAAGGACCTGAATATCACATGGACCCAACTCTCCGACTTGCAAGGCTGGAAAAACTCCGGTGCTCAACTATACGGGGTAAACAGCATCCCTCACACCGTATTGGTGGATAAGGACGGAACGATCATCGCCAAGAACCTACATGGCGAGGAGATCGACGCTAAACTTCAAGAAATATTGAAATAATAATAACAATAACACGATATGTCCGCCCAAATCACGTTAAACTGGACGAAGGACTCGACTTTCGAGACCTTGCTGGACGGCCATAAGGTTACGATCGACACAACTGCCGAGAACGGGGGTAATAATGAAGGCCCCCGTCCCAAGGCTTTTATGCTGGTCGCCTTGGCCGGATGCAGCGCAATGGACGTAATCTCCCTTTTCCTTAAAATGAGAGTACGTTTCGACAAAATCTCTATCGACGTAACCGCAGAGACTTCGGATACGATCCCGATGGTATATACCGCATTCCACGCTACATACCATATCGACGGGAACATCGGGGACGCCGCCAAAATAGAGAAAGCGATTCGCCTTTCACAGGAAAAATACTGTGGCGTAGGACTTATGATGAAAAAGATAGGCCCGATTACCTACGATATCTTACTGAACGGTGAACCGCTTAAACCACAAAAACATGAAGATTAGAAAACAGTTCTTACTTTTATTTATCTCTACCAGTCACTTGTTCGTATATGCGCAAAACACGGAACCTTCAATGTTTACGAAAGAGGCTAACGAACAAGTGGTGAAATCACTCCCATTTGATAACAAACAAGATTTTGAAGACGCTACCCGTGGCTTTATCGCCACGATAGACGAATCTTCCATTACCGACGAGACAGGAAAAGAGGTGTATGGATTAACCGTCTGGGATTTCCTGCGTCAAGAGGCTCCGGCATCCGCCAACCCTAGTCTTTGGCGACAAGGGCAACTCAACCGCATACACGGCTTATTTGAGGTATTACCCGGTAAAATATACCAGATACGAGGATTCGACCTCGCGAATATGACGTTTATCCGTAGCGATAACGGTTGGATCGTCATAGATGTATTGCTCTCGAAAGAGACGGCCCTAGCAGGTTATAATCTTCTGAAGAAACATGTAGAAGATCTTCCGGTCAAGGCGGTTATCTATACGCATCCTCATGTGGACCATTTCGCAGGAATAGACGCCATATTGGAGAACGCCCCCAATAAGCCCGAAGCGATCGAGATCATTGGCCCCAAGGGTTTCTTTGAAGATGCCGTCAGCGAGAACCTGATGGCGGGTGTAGCCATGGGGCGAAGAGCGACCTATATGTATGGCCGCAGTCTACCTAAAAATGAGAAAGGAAATATAGGTACTGGTTTAGGACAAACTACCGCGGCAGGAACTACGGGCTTGGTCCCTCCTACCCGTGAGATATCCGAGGAGGGCGAGACTTTACGAATTGATGGTGTCGAGATCGTATTCATGTCCGTACCCGGCGCCGAGGCTCCCTCGGAAATCATGATGTACTTCCCTGGGATGAAAGCTTTCTGCGTAGCCGAGGAAATCAACCGTACCCTGCACAACCTGCTGACCTTACGAGGGGCGAAGGTCCGGAACGGCCAATTATGGAGCAAATATATCGACCGGGCGATCACGGAGTGCGGCGATCAGGTAGAGGTATCCTTCTCTACCCACCATTGGCCGACTTGGGGCAATAAGAACATCGTCGCTTACTGGGAAAAGCAGCGGGATTTGTATCGCTACTTACACGACCAGACACTTCACCTCGCCAATCGAGGATATACACCTCGAGAAATAGCAGAGATGATTAAATTACCAAGCTCTATCGCCAACGAGTTCGCCAACCGGGGATATTATGGAACCGTTAGCCATAACGTAAAAGCCCAATATCAAATGTATTTCGGCTGGTTCGACGGCATCCCCGCCCATCTGAACCCACTCCCGCCGGTAGAAGAAGGTAAAAAATACGTAGAGGCTATCGGAGGAGAGGACGAGATAATGAAAAAGGCACGAGAGGCATACAATCAAGGAGAATACCGTTGGACGGCTACTTTGCTGAACCATCTCGTTTTCGCTAATCCAAAGCATAAACCCGCCCGCCAATTACTTGCGGACACGTACGCTCAATTGGGCTACCAAGCGGAAAGCGGTCCGTGGCGTAATTTCTACCTGACCGGAGCTATGGAACTGACCGAAGGCATCGCTGGTAAAGGCAAGGCCAACTCAAACCGGGCACGTATGTCCCAGAACCTAAGTCCCGAAATGCTATTCGATTTGCTCGCTATCCAAATAAATGGAGAAAAAGCGGCCGATAAAGACTTAATAATAAATATTATCTTAACCGATACGAACGAACAGGCCACCTTGATCTTAAAGAACGGCGCCTTATCGAACCGTATCGGCAGGCTCCATCCGGCCCCTACCGTAACTTTGGAAGGAGACAAACAAGTCATCTACGCAAGTCTCATGCAGCCGGAGAATATAGCGGCAAATCTGCAAGCCCATAAGTTATCGGTAACCGGGAAACTTGAAAGCCTAAAAGAGCTATTCTCCACTTTTGAGGCTCCGGACGCTTATTTTAATATCATCGAGCCTTAAACCTTTCCCGCCTCTTGCATGGCTGGATTAAAAAATTTATCTTTGTGCGATCTTTAGAGAAAGCGATATTACTATAAAATTAGCATAAAGTTTTATTACACTTTAATATAATAAATTAGCGATTATGATTTATTCACATGAAGTTCAACACATGTGTGTTGTAAAGAAGGGAGCTAACCACCAGTGCGCTCCGATTCCTGAAGAAGGAAAGTGGGTTAGAGCAACTCAGATCACTGATATCTCTGGTTTGACTCACGGTATCGGTTGGTGCGCGCCGAAACAAGGTGGATGTAAGCTGACATTAAACGTTAAAGAAGGAATCATCCAAGAGGCTCTTGTAGAGACAATCGGTTGTTCCGGTATGACTCACTCAGCGGCTATGGCTTCTGAGATCCTTCCGGGTAAAACTCTTTTGGAAGCATTGAACACAGACCTTGTTTGTGACGCTATCAACACCGCTATGCGCGAGTTGTTCTTGCAGATCGTCTACGGTCGTACACAGTCCGCTTTCTCAGAGGGAGGTCTGCCTGTAGGCGCTGGCTTGGAAGACCTTGGTAAAGGTTTGCGTAGCCAAGTGGGTACGATGTTCGGTACATTGGCTAAAGGTCCCCGCTACTTGGAGATGGCCGAGGGATATTGCACGCGCATGGCATTAGACGCTGATGACGAAGTAATCGGTTATGAATTCATCCACTTGGGTAAATTCATGGATATGGTTAAGAAGGGTATGGACGCTAACGAGGCACTGGAAAAGGCGAAAGGCTCTTACGGTCGTTTCAAAGAAGCTGTAAAATATATCGATCCTCGTAATGAATAAGAAAACATTTACACGTGTCCTCATCGGGCTGAGTGTTATCACGGCTGTGGCTACGCTTATCACGTATTTCGTGATGAAGCCGGAGAAACCGTGGTTGGCGTTTTACGTGGCTTGTTGTGGCGGTGTATTGGTTTTCAACTTTCTGATATCTTTATTCCTAGTAAATAAGAATTTTAAAAAGTAAAAAAATAATATGGCTTTATTTGAAAGTTATGACCGTCGTATTGATCATATCAACGCGGTATTAAACGAATATGGTATCAACGGTATCGAAGACGCAAAGGCTATCTGCGATGCTAAGGGTATCGACCCTTATACAATGTGTAAGGAAACTCAACCGATCTGTTTCGAGAACGCTTGCTGGGCTTACGTAGTAGGTGCCGCTATCGCTATCAAGAAAGGTTGTACGAACGCTGCCGAGGCTGCCGAGGCTATCGGTATCGGTTTGCAGGCATTCTGTATCGCTGGTTCTGTTGCGGATGACCGTAAGGTGGGTATCGGCCACGGTAACTTGGCCGCTCGTTTGCTTCGTGAGGAGACGAAGTGTTTCGCTTTCTTGGCTGGACACGAGTCTTTCGCCGCAGCTGAGGGCGCTATCAAGATCGCCGAGATGGCAAACAAGGTTCGTAAAGAGCCGTTGCGTGTTATCTTGAACGGTTTAGGTAAGGATGCCGCTAAGATCATCTCTCGTATCAACGGTTTCACGTATGTACAGACTCAGTTCGACTACATGACAGGTGAGGTGAACGTTATCGAGGAGAAAGCTTACTCTAACGGTCTTCGTGCGAAAGTTAAGTGCTACGGCGCTGACGACGTTCGCGAGGGTGTGGCTATCATGCGTAAGGAAGGTGTTGACGTATCTATCACGGGTAACTCTACGAACCCGACTCGTTTCCAACACCCGGTAGCCGGTACTTATAAGAAAGAATGTATGGAGAACGGTCACCCGTATTTCTCTGTTGCTTCTGGTGGTGGTACGGGCCGTACTTTGCACCCGGACAACATGGCCGCTGGTCCTGCTTCTTATGGTATGACGGACACAATGGGCCGTATGCACGGTGACGCTCAGTTCGCTGGTTCTTCTTCCGTACCTGCTCACGTAGAAATGATGGGATTCCTAGGTATGGGTAACAACCCGATGGTAGGTGCTACGGTTGCCGTAGCGGTTGCTATCGAGGAAGCTATGAAGAAGTAATCAACTAAACAATAAAATAATTGTTTATATATAGACTCCTGTAATCTTGATGGTTGCAGGAGTTTTTATTTTACTTATCAAAAGGAGGAAAAGGATGACACTAAACATAGACCAAGAGAGTTGCATCAAATGCGGGAAATGCGTACGGGTATGCCCTTCGGATATATTCACGCAAGAAAGGGCCGGAGAGACGATCGGGCTGGTACGTGTGGAAAGCTGCATCGTTTGCGGGCATTGCGTGGACGTATGTCCGACCGGTTCCGTGCTACACAGCGAATTCCCGCCGGAGAAAACGCATACGATCGATTACAGCCAGATGCCTACGCCGGAGCAGGTGATGTTGCTGATCAAGTCACGCCGTTCCAACCGGACATTGACCTCGAGGCCCGTACCCAAGGAGATGCTGGACAAGATCGTGGAGGCCGCTCATTCTGCGCCGACGGCTACAAACTCCCAAAGTCTCTCGTTCACCGTCGTCACCGATCCGCGAAAGCTACGGCAGGTGAGCAATTATACGATAGGCGTGTTCGACTCCTTGGCGAAGCTATTATTGAATCCCGTCGTGAAATGTGTGGTCAAGCCGTTTATGAAGGATGTCTATAAATACGTACCGGTATTCAATCGGTTGAAAGAGGAACACAAGGCGGGTAAAGATCCGATTCTCCGGAAAGCCACCGCCCTGCTACTGATCCATACACCGAAGTCCAACCGATTCGGAAGTGAGGACGCTAACCTCGCTTATCAAAACGCCTCCTTGATGGCGCAATCGCTTGGGGTAAGCCAGATCTATATGGGCTTTGTGCTCACCGCCATCCGGCAGGAAGGAAAAGATACGCTCGCCAAGACTCTAGGGATCGACGGCAAGATACAAGCGATCATGGCGCTCGGCATACCGGCTTTTAAGTATCCGAAGTATACGGACCGGAAAGAGATCGTCAAGAACTATATCGAATGAGACTTGATGGAGACAACCTTGTCGACCGGGGTATGCGATCCATTGGATTACGCATCGTAAGTCAATGGATTACGATACGTAAGTCATTGACTTATGGTTCGGATCTCATAGGTTTACCGGGCTAGGATCACTCCCGATCACCAGAACTTATTATGCTCCGGGCTGTATTCAAAACCAGCGTCTTTAAGCTTTGTAAGAAGGGATTTCTTGTTCACTTGCAAATCCTCGCATAAATCGTCGAGGGAAGAATAATTGTCACGAAGTTTCATATTGACGAAGCTGAATAGCATCATCGGATCGTTTGGTAATGACATAATCTTACGAATAAAAATGTTATCTATGTTTTACAACACAAAGATAATGCTTTTTCGCCAGATGGAACCCAGACACGATCCTTATTATTTGAATATCGGTACGCAACAAAACAACCTACAAACTGGTTTTAAATAACGAGAACTTATAATTCAATTGAATGACATGAAAAAATATGTATTAGTAGTAGCGGTAGCCGCAGCCCTATTCAGCTGTAGCGGCAACCCAAAGGCAGACGCCACGCAAACAGACAAGAACAAGCAGGAAACCGCCCAAGTACCGGATATGCACAACGCAGAGACTTCCTTGGATTACTGGGGTGTTTACGAAGGGACATTACCGGCCGCCAGCTCGCCGGGTATTAAAACGACCTTGACATTGAACAAGGATAAAACCTTTATCCTCCGCTCCGAATATATTGACGAGAAAGACGGTATTTTTAATGATAAAGGAACTTACACGCTGGACGGTAACGTCTTGACAACGAAACAAGAAGGGGGAGATATCACGTATTATAAGGTAGAGGAAGGCCAACTGAAAATGCTGGACCAGCAGAAGCAACCCATCACGGGCGACTTAGCCAAGTTCTATATCCTTAAGCAAACAAAGAAATTCTAGGCTTTATCCCCATAAGTATATACTTTCAAGGGCAAAAGCATACCCTTTTGTACATGAAAGTATATACTCATTTGCCTAAACCCAAAACTATTCCTACCTTTGCGTCCCTATATAACTATATAATTACTCCAATGAGAATAGCCGCTTAATTTATCTCAAGATGTCGTTCTTTCCATCCGGAAAGCCCTCTATCCGTATAGGGCTGATTTCGTGACGACAGATTCGAGGCTATAGTGAAACCGATCATCATCGGTATTTCTTATCCATTTTAGTATCTCACATTTTAAATCAGTTCACACTATGAGTATCGTAGCGCAAAAAATCACGTATATACATCCGGACAATCAAGTCTTATTCAAGGAGATCGACTTGACGATCAACAAGGGGCAAAAGGTAGCCTTAGTCGGGAACAACGGATCGGGAAAATCTACCTTCCTCCGTATCTTGGCTGGAACCTTGCAAGCGCAGGAAGGGGAGATTATCTATCCGACCCCACCCTATTACGTACCCCAGCATTTCGGGCAATATGATAACCTGACGGTGGCCCAGGCCCTACGTATCGACGGCAAACTAGAAGCCTTGCGGGCGATCACTGAGGGCGACGCCTCCCTCTCTAATTTCAATACGCTGGCGGATGACTGGACGATCGAGGAACGGAGCCTCGCCGCCCTGCACGCTTGGGGTTTGGAGCATATCCTCCTCTCCCAACCGATGCGCACATTAAGTGGCGGCGAGAAAACCAAGGTTTTCCTCTCCGGAATCGAGATCCACCAACCCTCGATCCTACTATTGGATGAGCCGACTAACCATCTGGATAAGCGTAGCCGGGAGAAGTTATACGATTTCATCACGTCTTGCCGTATCACCTTGTTGGTCGTCAGCCACGATCGTACCTTATTGAACCTATTAGCTTCCATAGCGGAATTATCCATCGGGGGGATCACCCTTTACGGGGGTAATTATGATTTCTACAAGGAACAAAAAGAACAGGAACAGGCTTCCATGCAAGAGAAACTGGAAGCGAAGGAGAAAGAGCTTCGCAGGGTCAGGAAAACCGCCCGTGAGGTAGCCGAGCGAAAACAAAAGCATGAATCCCGGGGAGAGAAGCAAAGCGTCCGGAAAGGAATCCCCCGGATCATGATGGGCGGATTGAAGGAGAACGCCGAGAAAAGCGCCTCCAAACTAAAAGAGGTTCACGAGGACAAGATGGAGAACCTTGCCAACGAGCTAAAGCGAATGCGCTCCTCCCTACCCGACCTTCAAGGCATGAAACTGGATTTCAGCGCATCCGGCTTACACGAAGGCAAGATATTGGTTACCGCCAAGGAGATCAATTTCGGTTACGCCGAGGCTGGCGATCTATGGCCCTCCCCGATGAGCTTCCAGATCAAGAGTGGGGAACGGTGGCTGATACAAGGCGATAACGGTTCCGGCAAGACGACTTTGCTGAAGTTGATTACCGGCCAGTTACCGCCTCGTAGCGGTTCCTTGATCCGTGCGGATTTCTCCTCTATCTATATCGACCAAGAGTACTCGATCGTCCGGAACGACCGGACGGTGTACGAGCAAGCGCAAGCCTTCAACGAGCGTCATTTCCAAGAGCACGAGATCAAGACCTTGCTAAACCGTTTCCTCTTCCCGCACGACACGTGGGAGAAGAGCTGCGGGAAGCTGAGCGGAGGCGAGAAAATGAGGTTGGCTTTCTGCTGCCTGATGATCAGCAACCAGACTCCGGACCTGTTTATCCTAGATGAGCCGACCAATAATCTCGACATCCAAAGCATCGAGATTATCACCTCCATGGTCCGTGCGTACAGGGGCACGATCTTGCTGATCTCGCACGACGCTTATTTTATTCGGGAATTGGGTATCCACCAAATAATAACTACCTTTGCGGGTAGGTTAAAGACGAATTTATGAAGACGTTACTTGACGTGCATACCCATACGGTAGCCAGTGGGCATGCCTTTAGCACCCTGCAAGAAATGGCAGTGGCCGCCTCCGAGAAAGGACTGAAGTTACTAGGTATAACAGAGCATGCCCCCGGCATACCGGGGACGTGCTCCCCGATTTACTTCCGCAACCTGCACGTGGTTCCCCGCCGGATATACGGTGTCGAGTTATTGCTCGGGGCGGAATTGAACATCATCGATTATAAGGGTACGATCGATCTGGGCGAGGAGTACTTCCCTATGCTGGATATCCGGATAGCGGGCATCCACTCGCTTTGCTACAAACCGGGAACGGTCGAGCAGAACACGGAGGCGATGATCGGGGCGATCCGCAACCCGCATGTCCACATCATCAGTCACCCGGGAGACGGTACGGCCGAGGTGGATTTCGAGCCTATCGTATTAGCGTCCAAAGAGCATCACACGTTGCTGGAGATCAACAACAGCTCTCTCAACCCGGTCCGCAAGAAACTCACCGCCAGAGATAATAACCTCACGATCTTGCGCCTATGCAAGAAATACGAGGTTCCTGTGATTTTAGGTAGCGACGCGCATATATCTTTCGATATAGCCCGGTACGATCATATCTACGAGTTATTGCAAGAGACACGATTTCCGGAGGAATTGATATTGAACGACAAGGTAGAGGCGTTCAAGAAGTTCATAGGGAGATAAGCGGTGCCTTACATCCGGGCAGATACATTCCTGCAACCGCGTAGATACGGACCTGCAGCGGGGTAGATACGGACGTGCATCCGTGCAGATACATACCTGCAACCGGACAGATACGTACCTGCAACCGGACAGATACGTACCTGCAACCGGACAGATACGTACCTGCAGCCGGGTAGATACGGACGTGCGTACCTGCCCGGATATCTCGTCACTTACAATGTTCCTTTATTAATTTGTCCACGACAGGATCACCCAACTCCTTCGCCTTGTTGAAAGCCTCGCACGCTTCCGCCTTCTTACCCTGACGGACGTAGCAGATGCCTCGCAAACGATAGCAAGAGGCGAAATCCGGAGCGATCCGTAAGGCATTCTCTAAGCTCCTCAACGCCTGATCATAGTTTTCCATACGGATATATACGGACGCTTCCTCCGCCGGATAAGTCGGGTCGCCCGGATTCAAGCGGATCGCGGATTGGATATCGGCCAAGACGCCGGGGAAATCGTTCATGCGGAACTTCGCTTGCTCGCGGTAATAGAAGAAGCGGTCGCCAACCTGTCCTTTCAAGAGATCGTAGTATAAATCATAATCGTCCACGGCCTCCTTGTATTGCATCAGTTTCAAGCGGAGATCCACCCGTTCCAAGATATAGGGAGCGGCCTCGTTCGTTGGCGGGTTCCCGCATTTGGCGATGGCGCTATCCAGCAAGGCGATGATATCCCCGAAGTTAGCGCCCCGGATATTCGCCTTCGCCTTCGCCGCCCAATACCAAGAGGTAGAAGATGCCATATCGCTATCGTTCACCTTCATATAATCATCGAACGCCTGCTCGAAATCTCCTTTATAAAAATGGATGTCCCCTTCCAATTGGCGATAGACCGGCAAGTCCTCCTCCCCAATCGCCTTTTGTATCGCCTCGGTAGCGGCATCGACAGTCCACCGCTCCTTATTCAAGGTCGTATCCGCGACGGCCACGCCGTAGATCAGCTTGGCTCGGTTGAACCAGATATCCCCTTTCCGCTCGCTGAAGCGGGAAGCCGTGTTTATATCTTCCAACGCCTTATCCAGATAAGCCCCCTGCTCGGCCTCCGTAGGAGCCAGATCCGCACGGTGGTAAGCGTAATGATTGGCACGGTTCAAATACCCGTCGGGAGAATCCGGGAAAGTGGCGATGAAATCATTCAAGGTAGCCAGATACGTCTTCGGGTCTTGCGAACTTGCCATCAGGTATAAGGAGACCTGCGCTTGGCTTGCGTCCGACGGCCACGCCTTCCGGATACCAATCCGGCTATAGGTGGAATTAAAGGCGTCCGCCGACTGAATCGTCAAGCTATTCGCGTATCCCGCCGAGACCGCGTAGGAATCTTCCTTCTTCCCCGACGCGTCTTCCTGCGCCAAGCCGAACACCTCGCCGTCCGCCGTCAATACAGGAGCGTTTACCTGCCCGCTCTCCAGCGCCATCGACAATTTATAATAGCTGAACGGCTCCTTCAACTTACTGACCTCCGAGACTGGTCCTTCCCCGAACTTCGTGATCTTACCGGTCGAGTAAGGCATCAGATAAGCGGTAACTCCTCGCGAGATCGGCTCACGGGCGATCGGCAAGAACACAGCTTTCTTCGGAACCTCTACCTTGAACTTGATCACGTCATATAATTCATCAGCCCCCAAGATGCGGCTTACCGGATATTCTTTTCCGTCGGCGTCGGTCACGGTCGCCCTCGCCGCGTCCTTAAACAAGGAATAGCCGGACAACGCCTCACCGGTCTCGGTAATGAAAAATCCCGTACCGGACGCTTTCTTCTGGTTATCTTTTCCATAAGTAGTGACGGTAACCACCGCCTTTCGTTGCTTATCCATCCATTTGGGCGCTTTCTTTTGCGCCGCCACCCAAAATACTTGGCAACAAATCGTAATCAACAGAACAATTCTTCTCATTTCGTTTTCATGTTATCAGAATATACGTCGCAAATGTAAATATTTATACCGGATAGGCGAACAAATTAGGGAATTAATCTATTATGAGTATATTCGCGGAAACACTTATAAAAAACCGCGAGATTATGAGACTAAAATCATGTATGCTTATGTGTAGTTTATTCATGGCGAGCTTAGCCTCCGCTAGTAACTTCGCCTCGGATTCTTTCAAGACCAAGAGCGGAAAAGAACTGATCATCACGTTCATCAAGCACGGCAGCTTGATGCTTACGTACGACAATCATTCGATACAGGTAGATCCTGTCTCCGAATACGCCGATTATACGACTTTCCCGAAAGCCGATATCATCTTGATCACCCACGAGCATGGCGACCATCTGGACCCGAAAGCGATACAAGCCGTCGAGAAAAGCGGTACGGAAATCATCGCCAACGAGAACAGCCAAAAGAAGCTGGGAAAAGGGAAGGTCCTAAAAAACGGCGATACGGATACCTCCATCAGCTATATAAAGATAGAGGCCGTCCCCGCCTATAACACCACGCCCGGCCGGGATAAATATCACCCCCGCCACCGGGATAATGGCTATATCCTCACGTTCGACGGACTAAGAGTCTATATAGCCGGCGATACGGAAGACATCCCGGAGATGAAAGACCTGAAAGACATCGATATCGCTTTCCTTCCCGTCAACCAGCCTTATACCATGACCGTCCCGCAAGCGGCGAAAGCGGCCAAGATGTTCTCGCCTAAAATCCTATACCCTTACCATTACGGGGATACGAAGATCGGCGAGTTGAAAGATGCCTTGAAAGATAGCGGCATCGACGTCAGGATACGGGAGCTACAATGACGACAAGGCACGGCTAGCCTTTAAGATATTCCGCCGGTACACCCAGCAAGCCAAGAGGAAATAAACGACACATTGCACCCACAACGTCACGTACTCCACACCGACTTGCTCAATCGACGCTCCCATCGAGTTGAGCTGTACATAGGCCAGCGTAGCGGGAGCCGCCGGAATGATATAATGGGCCATTTGCCAATACCAAGGCATCAATTCCAAGGGATAAGAGACTCCGGAAAGGAAGATCAAGCCTACCGAGAAGAAGGCGATCATCAATAACGGAGCCTCCGAGTCCGTAAAGAAATAAGAGGCGGCCAGCCCAAAGAAGCTGGTAGCCAGCAAGAAAGGTATCAGCAGGATCAAGGTGTTCAGATAATTACCGATATCCGGCAGGCCAAACAATAGCGGTATCAAGCCCAACAAGAACAAAGCGAAAATCGTATACAATACGCAATACACAAAGGTCTTGCTGATTATCACCCTAGCGATCCGGCCAAAGGATAATCCCTCGGAGGCGAAACGAACGATGGTACCCGAATCCCGTTCTTCCCCGCTTATCATACCGATCACCATCAACAAGGTCTGGAACATAATGACGATCAATACCGCCGGGATCAAATAGGTTCCATATCCTTCCGTAAAATTATACAACGCCGTCCCGACCACTGATATGGGTTGCGCCGAAACGATCTTGGAAGCGTCTTGCTGGGGCAAGAACACCAACATCTCCGGACGATACCGATCGTTCAACGCCAACATGGCACCGCTGGACGCCTCCTGCATCGCCATATAATATAGGAAAGCGCTTGTCGTCTGGTACATGATAAACAGGGACTCATTCCCTCGTGCCACCCGGGTCTCGAAATCAGAGGGAAGATACAAGATACCTACGGCATCCCCCTCCTTCATCCACTCCTGCGCCTCGGCGTAATCCAAACCATCGGCGATTACCGAGACTTGCGGAGTGGCGTTCAGCAAACGGATGTACTCCCGGCTCAAGTCGGTCTTTGAGTCATCGACGACTACCACCGGGGCGTTACGCACCAGATCCGGGGCATACATATAATTATATAGCAGGCCATAGAGAAATATACCTCCTACCAAGACGAGCAAGATAGCGTAGCTCGTGGAGATCGTCTTAAACTCGTCCTTGACCAAGGAAGCGATATCCGCCAAGGTTCCTTTCATATTATCGGATGTTCTCATATTTATGACTTAAAATAGCGGTTTTCAAATGTGGCAACAGCACCAATGCCAATAACATAAACGCAAACAACGAACTTACGTTTACCCATGTATAAGGGAATCCGTAATCGCCATACAATAAGTTCTGGTTGATCTCCACGAAATGCCGTACCGGAAACAGGTACGAGGCGTAATGTACGGGAGCGTACATGGAATCGACCGGGAAAGTAACGCCGCATAAAGTAGCCCCCAGCGAACCGACCATAGACACCACGCTAATCACGATCGCTATAGCGGGAAACAACGAGAACAGGAATACCGCCAACGCTTGCGTAGCGACCACGAACAAGATCGCCGTCAAGTTCAATGGCCAGAAACCGCAAGCGAAAGGAATATGCATGACCCCGAACATGATATAGTTAGCGAAGACGCTCATGATACAAAAGATAATTGTATAAGGGAGCAGCTTGCCCACCACCGCCACGAACATATTCATTCGTGCCGCCTCCAGCCATTCATCGCCTGTCCGGAACTTGATCTCACTACCGATAGCGTACACCGTAACCAGCAAAATGATCACTTGGAAAAAGACAAAGAAAAAAGGATTGCTCAGATAAACGGAATAATCCAGATCCGGGTTGAACAGCGGGTGGCTACTGGATCGTACCGGTAATAGGAAGGTGGTTATCTGATTCTCCCCCAGCCCCATCGCCGTAGCTTGCACAACCACCGGGGCGAGGGAAAGCGTACGCAGCAGGGTCTCGAAGGCCCCACGTACCTCACCGCCCACGCTCAACAAGGCATAGTGGTAATAATACGATAAAGTAGCGTCACGCCCCGCCGTGGCATCCGCCTCAAACTGATTGGGGATCACTAAATAACCGTAGATTTCTTTTGCTTGGGTAGCATGGCGAGCGGTCTCTTGGTCCGTATAATGCCGGGTTACCCGGAAAGTCGGTACCGCCTCTACCTGCCGGATGATCTCCCGGGACATGGAGGTGTTGTCTTGGTCCACTACCGCTACCGGTATGTTCTCCATCTGCCCGCTTCCGAAAATCGTAGACATGAAGAATATACAGAACAGAGGCAGCACGATACACACCCCGAAGTATAACTTCCGGGAAACCATGCGATCCAGTTCCCGACGTAAAACCATATAGAAAGGACTCTTCTTTAGCATAGCGACAATAAATTATTTAGTTGTAGAGACGGGGCGTGCCCCGTCTCCCACCGTCCGACAGTAACTTTAAATACTATTTCGAGGGGATGAGACGGGGCACGCCCCGTCTCTACAACCGGATAGTATCAAGGGAGTTGATAGAGTACGGACATACCGGGACGTAATCCCTCCACCTTCTCCACCGGTAAGGCATGTATCTCGAAGGTCCGCAAGTCATAGCTACCTGTCTGCTTGGTAGATTTCCAAGTAGCGAAACTGCCCAACGGACTGATATAATTGATCTTGAATTCAATATCCTTCTTATCGATCGCCGGTACATCGGCGACAAACGTTCCTCCCATCTTAAATAAAGGCAAACGATCCTCACGTACGTTCAATACCACATGCACGTCATCTAATACGACTAAGTTCATGATTGGCATCCCGGCCCCAACCAACTCTCCCCGTTTCGGGAAAATAGCTGAGATTTGTCCGGATTCCGGAGCCGTCAACCGAGCGTCCTGTAAGAGAGCCGCCACCTCCTCCACGGTTCCTTGCGCCGCCGTCACCAACGAGCGGGCGCTCTCCTTATCTTGTATCTGCGCCCCGTCTACCGCCATTTGATATTGGCTATAAGCGGCACGTTCGGCGGCCTCAGCCGCTTTATACATGGCCTCCACCTCATCTTTACGCTGTGAGGTTACCACGCTATCTTTATACAAGGCATTGACCCGATCATAGGTAATCTTCGCCAATTGTAAATCCGATTTGGATTTATTCCACAATTGTTGCAAGGAAGCGATGATTTGCTTTCGTGTACCCTCATCCACTTTCTGGTGCTGATACTTCGCTATGTTCTCCATGGCGTTCACCTGTTGATATTTAGCCAATGCCTCCGGACTATTGATGACTACCAAGGTATCGCCTTGGCGTACATTCTGTCCCTCTTTTACCAGAAAGGTATCGATACGCCCCGGTAACTTACCGGAGATACGTATTTCCGTTGCCTCGATCTGCCCTTGCAAGATCACCGGCTTCTTTTTCAACAAGATCATCCCGATCAACGAGACAACGATAACAATCGCCAAGACCACGACAAAGGCCACACTCAAATATCTCTTAGTTTTATCCATAACCCCTAAATTTTCAATTTTCAATTCTCAATTTTCAATTCCCCAAAAGCTCCTCGGTCTTTCCCTCCATCTTGTACTGGTGGAACTGCTCCGGCGTACCGCAGACAGACAGCAGATTAATCAAGGCTACATCATACTGATAATAAGCCAAAAGAAAAGCGGTCTTCACCTTCGCCAGCATAACCTCGGCATCGACTACCTCCGTAGAAGTAGCCATTCCCTCTTGGAAGGATTTCTTCCGCACCCGGACCAGTTCCCGGCTCATCTCGATCGTCGTATCCAAAGCTTTTACATTGTCCAAGGCATTTTGTAGCTGGCTGTAGAATTTATCGATACCGACCTCCAGATCCGTAATCGCCTTCTCCTTACCCAAACGAAGCGACTGACTAGCGATCTTTGCCTGCCGGATGGTTTTCTCCCGATTCAAGCCGTCAAAGATATTCCACGTAAAACCAACTCCCACCATCGTACGAGGCAGCAAATATTTATCCAATCCGTCAGCGTACAAAGTCTGTTTGCCGAATAAAGCGATATTCGGGACATAAGCGGACCGGCCGATCTTTAGTTGATTATCGGCTACAACCTGCTGCAATTTCAATTGATTGACTATATAATTATTCATCGGAACCAGATCCTTGAAGTATTGGGCCGGAGGAAGCGCCTCATTAATGAATAAAGGAGTCGTGGTACGTACGTCACTCCCCTCCTCCATATTAATCAAGCTTTTAAACGCCTGTTGAGCGACCGCTAAATCCTTACGGGCCGATTCCAGTTCTCGTTTCGCCTCGTCCATACTTACCTGAGCGAACAGACGCTCGGCCCGATTGATCATCCCGTTTTGCTCTAATTTAAGGGCTTGGTCATAATGGGTTTTCAAAGAATTGTACACTTCCGTTTTTACGTCCACCACACTTTGTCCCAGACGAAGCCCGAAATAAGCCTCAATCAGTAAGGATTGTTGGTTGGCATCCACTTGATTCCTATTCACCTCCGCTATAGAGACCATCGTCTTTCCGATCTTGTTCGCGTAGATACGTTTTCCTCCCGTGAAAACAGGCCACGTCACCGTAGCGTCTATAGAAGTGATGTTTTGGGAGATCAGCGGAAGCGAGAAAGTACCTTGCCCGATCTTATCCAATACCGACATGATCAACTCATTATCCGGGATATAATTATGGACAAACTCCTTCGCCGGTTCCGTATATTTACTCAGCGACTGCCGTACCTCTATCGGATTCGACATATGTACGAAAGCACCCGCGGCGTTCACCGACGGATACCAAAAAGCGTTTAGCTTTTGATGCTCATTCCGAGCCCATTCCACTTCTTTCCCGGCTATTTTCAAGCTTTTATTTTCCTTATGAAGCAGGTCGAGAGATTGTTCCAAGCTTAAATCCACATCGTTCCCTTGGCTCCATGAAGCGCATGGAAGAAGATACAGCAAAAGAATACTGTAAGATACTATATTACTCACCATAAACTCATTTAGTAATTGACGTTCAGTTGGAGTAATAACAACGAAAAAGGGAGGATTGTTTTTACTTCTTTTTCAAGTTGGGAAGGAACCAAGTAACCAGTCCTAAAAGAGGCATGAAGCCACATACGTTGTAGACAGCCTCTATTCCATAATGATCCGCCATATTTCCTAATACGGCCGAGGCTATACCCGCCACACCGAAAGCAAATCCAAAGAAAAGTCCCGAGATAAGACCTAATTTATAAGGAAGCAACTCTTGCGCATACAACAAAATAGCCGGGAACGCCGATGATAAGACCAAACCCACGCAAAAACTAAGCACGATCGTCCAAGCGAATCCCACATGCGGCATCAACAAGCTAAATGGGGCTGCCCCTAGAATCGATCCCCAAATCACATATTTCCGTCCTATCTTATCACCGATAGGACCACCCGCCAAGGTTCCTATGGCCGTAGCGATCAGGAAGACGAACAAACAGATCTGCGAAGTCTGTACACTCACCCCGAATTTATGGATCAAGTAAAAGGTATAGTAGCTATTCAAACTAGCCATATAGATATATTTAGAGAAAATCAAGGTCAGCAATATCGAGATCGAAAAGACTGTTTTTCCCAAAGAAAGAGGCATCTCCACATGCGTCTCACCCGACTTCTTCTGCCATTTCACCCGACTCAAATACGCCTTATACCAACGGCAGATAGGAATCATCACCAAAATAGCGACGAATGCCAGTATAGAAAACAAAGCGATATGAGTCCGTCCATAAGGCGCCACCAATAAAGCAACCAGTAGCGGACCTAACGATCCGCCCAAATTACCACCCACTTGAAAAAGCGATTGTGCCAATCCCCTACGCCCTCCCGACGCTAGCGAGGTAATCCGGGACGCTTCCGGATGCAAAACCGAAGACCCGATACCTATCAAGAATACGGAGATCAAGACCCAATGGAGCGTAGAGGAAAAAGCGAGATTCAACAAGCCGACCAACGTAAAACTCATACCAATAGGTAACGACCAAGCCACGGGACGCTTATCAAAAACCAAACCGATTATAGGCTGGAAAACAGAAGCGGATAATTGATAAACAAGCGTAATCAACCCGATTTGGGCGAAGCTCAACGCTAAATCATCCTTGAAAAGTGGATAAACCGCCGAGATAACGGATTGCAACGAATCATTCAAACAATGCGTAACGCTTAACGCCACCAATACCCGGAATGCTGTTTTATTTACCGGCTGCTGTTTAGAAACCTGCTCCATGACTGTCCATATTTCTATTTAACCTCATGCTCATTAACATTTCAAAAATCGCACAAAAAGTTAGCTAATTTCTAGAAAAACAAACCCTAAGAGCCTATTTTAACCATAGTTAATACAACTATTCTTTCGGTTCTTTTCATTTCTTTATGTTAATCGGCTTAATCTTAATACCTATGAGCCTTGTTTTCTCAGTGATACTTCAGAGCTGTATCCCGGAATGAGCATATATCTTATAACTCACTCCCAAAACAAACGCCAAAATCCCTTATCTGCCATCATTCCGACCCGAAGTTAAAGATCGAGATCATAAACGGGAACAGCCTCTGAAGTTTTTTATATTTATTCCTCTTCTTCTCCCTCGTTCGCCGAATGTAAGATAAAAGTAGTAGCGCCAATCGTTACGATCGAACCTTCCCCGATACGTACTTGTTCTTTTTTACCGACCAATACATTTTTCACAAAAGTCCCGGTCAAGCTAGGAAAGTCACGCACCATATAAACGAACTTGCCATTAGTGTCTTTCTTTACATTAATCACACAATGCTTACGCCCCATACTTGGATCGCTCGTGATAATAGGGACATCTACACCTTCCGTATCCTTATTACGGCGACCAATCACATTATCTCCCATCACTAATGGTAGATCTTGCTTAAAAGCAAAACCATTCTCGATAATGGTAATATAACCGCAAGAGAAATCCGGTTCCTTCACCTCTTTTTCCTCACCGGTAGCCGTCTTCACCACCTTTCGGCCCAATTTAATCTTAAATTGCGCTCCACACTGCGGACAGACGAAGGCTAATACCTTCCCTTCCGGATATTTGGTCTCATCAAAAGACAACTGATTATCACATTTTGGACAGAATACTCTTTTCATACACTTAAATACAGGATCTAGTATTACAAACGGAGCGCAAATTTACGAAAAAACCTTCAGCTACACTCCTAAAATCTCATGGTTATGATTTTTTGAAACAAAAAAGGCTATCCATCACGGACAGCCAATCTCAATTGTTAACCTTAAATCTAATACCATGAAAAACACAGTGCAAATATAG
>NZ_RAYG01000009.1:0-63632 GCF_003670185.1 Parabacteroides sp. CH2-D42-20
AGGTTTTATGTTATGTAGCATAATATTTTATTTGCAAATCTCATTTTCTTAACCAGATTTAACAAAACCATGCTTTAAAACATATCCGTAAAATAATATATATCCCCTTAGAACTTAGGTTCATTCTCTTTAATCTCCTTCAAAGGCAAGGTAAACCAAAAAGTGGAACCTACTCCCAATGTAGATTCTACCCCGATTCGTCCCCCTAGTTTCTCGATAATATTTTTGCAAATCGCCAATCCTAATCCGGTACCTTGTTTGCAAGCGTTCAACTTAACAAAGCGATCGAATATAGTTCTACAATCGTCATCCGAGATTCCCATTCCCGTATCCGAGACCGAAACTCGTATTTCATCATTCGATACCTTATAGGCTAATTTGATCTCACCTTCCGAAGTAAACTTAATCGCATTTGTCAAGAAATTAGAAATAACCTGTACGACTCGTTTCGGATCTGAGAAAACGGTCACGGGTTGTGAGCCCCGGTCGAAAACAAATCGAACGTTTTTCGGAATCTTCAAGGCATGTACCGCATAAGTTTCCTCACAGATCTCCTTAAAATCAAAATTTCTCTTCGTAATGTCAAAGGTTCCCGCCTCAATCTTTGAGAAATCAAGGATATCCTCAATCAATTGCAGAAGCAATTCACTATTCTTGTCAATGATATCCACATAAAACTCTCGTTCCTCCTCCTCTATCTCCTTGGTCTCTGCCAGTATATTCGCGAAACCAACAATAGCATTTAAAGGCGTACGGATCTCATGACTCATATTCGCCAAGAACATAGACTTAAGCCGATTCGCCTCTTTAGCCTTAGCTAACTCATATTCTTTCCGTTGACGCTCTCGTTCCACCCAGCGCAATTTATCTTGCATGGCGGTCTCATCCGTTATGTCCATCAAGTAATAAAGGATTTTCGCAGGTCTTCCCGCCTCATCATATTTATAAGGGTACGCATACGCTCTCACCCAAACATATTGCCCCTCAAAAAGCTGTCGGTATTGAATACTATATTCACCGATCTCACCCGTAACAATCTTTTCAAAGCCTTGTACAAGTACCCTTTCCCGATCTTCCGGATGTACGATCTCACAAAAATCTTTTTTCGTTGTCAAGTTACTTGCTCTCAATCTGGATTTATTACCTAAAACACGTAAATCCAGATCGATATGCATCTTATCGGTTTCAACATCATATTCCCACAGCAAGGAATCACTGCAACGCATAACCGTTTTCAACTTCGTGAACAGTTCCTCTACTTTCTCCGACTTTTGATATTCTTCCGTCTCATCCGTAAACATTAGTACATATCCACAGATCTCTTCAGCCTCTCCTTTCAACGGCACACATTTAATAGACAGACGTAAATTTGTACCTTCCTTTTTTGGGTCTATGTTATAGTACTCATTCGTTTGTATATTATCAAATTCATAATTACAATCGAACACAACCATTTCTCCCTGTTTCAGACGAGCGATCTTGTCCTCTGGAAAATTAGGATTCTCGAAAAGATTTATTCCCATAATATCCTTCCGGCTTATAGCGAACAAATTCTCGTCCGTCCTATTGAGATCCACTAGCTGCCCCCTCTCGTCATAAACTTCAATTCCAACAGGTAATTTCTGGAATAGGGCATTAAAGCTCATTTCCTCTAGCATTTTATTACATTGTCCCATCGTCATATTAAATTATAACCACTAATTCCCAACTTTAAATCAATCAAGCAATCTCCTCTATTATTTATACAACAAATGAACTATAATAACGATTGCAGTAGAAGTTTAAAGTTATAGAAATAATATGAAAATCAAACATAATTATGTTGAAAATATATGTTTTCGATATTGAGAAAGAGTCATTCCCGTCCGTTGACGAAAAAAGCGATTCAATGTCGATTGAGACGGAAAATTAGTCAATATAGCGATCTCCTGTATATTTAATCGAGAGTCACGTAGCAACGACTTTACCTCTAACACTATATAGATAGATAAAAACTCCTTGGCTGAAATGCCACACCTTTCATTCATGATCGCACTTAAATAAGTTGTCGTTATATTCAATTTATCCGCATAAAATCCGACATTCTTGTGATTCTTGAAATTCTCTGCCACGAGACTACAGAAATCATAGATCAATTGCTCTTTTCTCAAACTAGTCCTGAAAGGGATTTTCTTACGCACTTTCACATAATAGTCGTAAACATCCATGTAAAAAATCCCCAAGTAACATATAATCCGCTCCCTCAGAAGCCCATTACCCCGATACCGCTCAAGCTCATTCTCTATCAATTTGCAAAATGATTGAAAACGCTCAATACCATTATTATCCTCTATATTATAGTAAAAATGATCCTTCACGAAAAAATGAAATCCCGGATCAAAATGACGTAAGGAACTTAATACATCCCCATGTAGTACATGTGGTATGATGATAAACTTCGCCGAGAAGTCCTCACTCACGTTCCGCATTGAGCATAACTGTCTCGGAAATAAGAAAATCAATTCATTCTTATTCCATACATGCTTATTATCAAGCAAATGAATGATCGCACTACCTCTATTACATACTGCTATTATCCCGTAATCCAAAAAAGAAGGTTCTGAAGTCAATGGACTATCTTCAATCTGTTCCGTAATAATAAAGTCTTTTTCTAATCCGCCTAAAAAACGATCACATGTATTATACCTATTCTCTTGCATACACTCTTATAAATTAAGGGAATACGAAATCTTACCTTCAACAACAATCAACAGAATAATATTATATTTTGTTCTGTCCGTTAAGGTCCCAAGTATATTCGTTTGATATTTTTCTTTCCTTACCCCCTCTTCTATTAGCCATCAAACCTTATATATCAATTGGTGCTAACAGCTAACCAAGGAAATCATAAAAAAACACAAGACAAAATTATATAATAAAAAATTGACTATTAAATGCATACCTAAACTAAAAGCGTACAAAAACACATCAATTGTATACAAAATCGAAACAGACAAAGAATAACCGAAAAAGATCATAAAAATACAGTTAGCTTCATTGACAAAGTAAGTTAACTGAAACACCAAAGCAAGTCAACTTACTTTGCTGATGAAATTAGCTTACTTTGAAAGTATGGATGTTACCCTCGGAAAGGGGCGCTTAAGCAGTGTTCTCAAAAATTCGTGCATTCATGCCTCTATACAAAAAAAGGCTATCCGTCACGGACAGCCAATCTCAATTGTTAACCTTAAATCTAATACCATGAAAAACACAGTGCAAATATAGGCGGTTTTATGTTATGTAGCATACTGAATTATTTGCAAAATTCTTTCACTTAACTCGATTTAACGAAATCATGCCCTAAAACATAGTTATTAACAAGAAAACTATTCGTTCAGATCTAATAGCTTCCCAAGAAATCGTCGAGGGAACGAGTATCATCATCTGGCATCAATTCTTTTTTCAAACGAAATTTGCGTTTATAGATAGCATCCTTCGTCACATTCAAGACTGACATCAGCTCCGCCGAAGTTAGCCGCAATTTGATCAAGCAACAAAAACGAATGGCATCCTCCGTCAAATCCGGATAAGCGACACGTAAACGACTTATAAAATCATCATAAAGAGTATTTACGATCTCGATCAAGTTTCTCCAATCTGAATCCGGCAATATCGTTTCCGATTTAGAAAGTATCTTCAGCTTCTTGAACGTATCCAACTGTTCCAGCAAACACTTCGCCAAACGCTCCTTTTCCTTGATCAAGGATTCCACGTCACGATGCGCTTTCCACTGAGCCGCATGCTGGTATTCCTTCAAACATTTCTCCTTCGCTTCCAATTGCTCCTTGATGTGCGACATCTCACGACTATAACGTTGTATCAAGATTTCATTTTTATCCACAAGACTCGCTATTTCTCTCAGTTCTTTCTCCTTTTTTGTCTTATAAAGGTGATAACGCAAAAAAGATAACAGAAGCAGGGTAAAAGCGACGATGATTAAAATGATCAGATAATAAATATCTACATAGAAATGCTCCGGCTCCTTTAGAACCGAGCTTATGGCAGTAGATGTGTGCAGCGCAAACTTCATATAAATAGTATTTATTATCTTAATACTTCTTTCTTAGAATTCCCTCTCTCCAAATCGCTTCCAAAAAGCCTGTCCCATATCCGATCAATTGGACAAAAGCCGCTATGATAGATAACAACGCAACGATTCCGTTCTTATTTCTCACTAAAGCGTCAAAAAAGATCAGCGAAATATAAAATAACAATAGCCCCCATACCTTTGGAACGAAAAAAGCGGAAATACATACCCCCAGCAGACCTACCACAAATAAGGCCGGCAGGCAATGTACCCATTTCAATGATTCCGGGTACTTCTGGTACAAGATAATCCTAGCGTACCCCGAATGCCATACTTGCCGGAAAAACTGGACGAAATTTGTTCTTCGCTTATGATAGACCCAAGCGCCCGGAAAATAACGGCATTTATAGCCTGCCGCAAAAATCCGGATACTAAAATCTATATCCTCTCCATAACGCATATCAGAGAAACCACCCAAGGCTTCATACACCTCTTTCCGCATTCCCATATTAAAACTCCGGGGATAGAATGCATCTAAATGCCTCCGGCTTCCTCGGATCCCTCCTGTCGTAAAAAAAGAAGTCATCGAGTAATTGACCGCTTTCTGTATAGCGGAAAAAGAAGAATGCGCCCTGTCAGCACCACCAAAGGCATCCACCTTATAACGCATTAAGGACTCGTGTACTTGTTCCAGATAGCTGGCCGGAACGATACAATCCGAATCCAAGACAATCACGATCTCTCCTTCCGCATAACGTACCCCTTGATTGCGAGCCAAGCCTGGACCTGAATTCTCTATATAGAAATAGCGAATCCTCAAGCGGTTATTATAGGCATTGACTATGGGCTCACAAGGTATAGAAGAACCGTCGTCCACTACGATAACCTCAAAATGTACATATGTCTGCCGGGTAAGGCTGTTTAATAAATCGTCTATCTCCTCCGGACGATTGTAGACAGGAATAATAATTGAAAATACTTCCATTAAGCTAGATTTAATCTGCCGACAAAAGTAAAGAGTTAAAAAGCGTGTGTCAAAAAAGGGCACTGGACAAATAGAGGACATAGCTGGACATCGAATACCCCCTATTTTTTACCCCATAATAGAAAAACTGGACAAAATCCATAAGATACGCTCAGTTTATCCATACGGAAAAGTCTATTTATCAACAGATTACAAAATACAATACTATCCGCTACTATTTGGACAAAGACTGGACGCACACAATATTATTTCATTCGCACATCTGCCCCCCACATTAATTTTTCCCGAAGCGTCTGATAAAAAGTATGGTTATAGCGTTTGATGACTTTCGTCGTATAATCGGCCTTGCTCATCTTTAATTCGATACCTGCCGGGAATATTTCCGAACGTCCATCCAAAGAGATCAGAAAATATTTATTCCGGCTCTCTACCCGAAGCGTTATTATATCTGAATCCGGAATCACCAACGGACGCACGTTCAAGGAATGCGGAGCGACCGGACTCAAGACAATGCTATTACTTTGCGGGACTATAATCGGCCCATTTACGCTCATCGAATAGGCTGTGGAACCGGTAGGTGTAGCCACTACCAAACCATCCGCCTGATAAGAAGTCAGATATTCCCCATTCAAGAATGTATGAATCGTAATCATCGAGGAACTATCACGCTTCAGCACGGCGATCTCGTTCAAGGCGTAATTATATCCGCGAAACGCACGGTCTTCCGTATATAAACGCAAGAGGGTTCGTTCCTCTACCTTATAGTAATTCTTAAAAATCTCGTCCAGCGTATCCTCAACCTCATTACTGCTGACATCCGCAAGGAAGCCTAGCCGTCCGGTATTAATACCTAAAATAGGAATATCTTGTTTATTTACCCGGGCCGCCGTACGAAGGAACGTACCATCTCCTCCCACGCTAAGCGCTATATCCAGATCAAACTCATCACCCACTAATAGCCCGCTCACCACTGGCTCAAAACCAAAAGCATCGGTAAGGAATGTATAAAAAGGGCTGTCCACATAAATATCAGCCTCTTGTTCACGAAGCTTCTCGAACAAGCGTTTAATCAGATTCTGTCTCTCGATCTGATATTCACTTCCAAATATTCCAACTTTCATTCTACGCTCCTTACTTTACATATTCATATAATGTAATAACTCATTCATCCGCTGCTGCAACATATCATCCACCATCCCCTTCTCCATAAAATGATAAAGCACCGTATAATTGAAACGCTCGAAACTACGGATCACGGGAGAGGCATCTTCCAAATCAATCTTAAGGGTTATAAGCAGACGGCCCGTATCTTTATCTTGATGGGATAGCAAATTAAGGACATGGGCATTATTCGCCTCTACCAAACGGGCGATATCCGTTAATGAATAATCCTGTGGCATCATTTCCAATACGATCACGCTTCCAGCCGCCTCCGCATTACATAGCTCGGATAAAGCATCCACCAAACGATCCCGGGTAATCGCCCCCAAATAAGTTCCGTCCACGGAAACCACAGGCAACAGGCTCAATCCATATCGGGTTATCATTGCCAACGCTTCATGTAAATGTCCATTTTCCGAAATCGCCGGAGCGAATAAAACCGGCTCACCGATCGTAGCCGAAGGATCCGGCATCGCCAATAAGTCTTTTTCCGACACTAAACACTGGTATGCGTTATCACTCAATAACGGAAGATGCTTGAGTTTAAAATCCTCCATTAACGCCAACGCATATTCCGCTGTGTCAAAACTTTTTAACACCGGAATTTCCTTTGTTATGAAATCTTTCACCAACATTATTCTGTTAATTCCCTAAATCCTGCTAAATTTGCCGATACTTTTGTGCAAATGTAATGAAAGAAAAAAGATATACGATATACAATGACAAATTTAAGTGTAAACATTAACAAGGTTGCTACTATTCGTAACGCGAGAGGTGGCAATATGCCAAACGTGCTGAAAGTAGCGCAAGACTGTGAATTATTCGGGGCACAAGGAATTACGGTTCATCCCCGTCCGGATGAACGACACATACGCTATAGCGATGTTTATGGACTAAAACCTCTTATCCGGACAGAATTTAACATAGAAGGTTATCCTTGTGATAAATTCATCGACTTGGTATTGAAGGTAAAACCGACCCAAGTCACACTGGTTCCGGACGCTCCGGATGCCATCACGTCGAACTCAGGTTGGAACGTAAAGGACAATTTCGATTACTTAAGCGAATTGGTAGACACTTTTACCTCACAAGGAATCCGTACATCCATCTTCGTCGGAACAGACTTGGCGAATATCGAACTAGCGGCGAAAACAGGTACGGACCGTATTGAATTATATACGGAACCTTATGCGACCTATTATCCGGAAGATCGTGACAAAGCGATCGCTCCTTTTGTCGAGGCCGCGCGATTAGCTAAAAACTTAGGATTAGGCGTAAATGCCGGACACGACTTGAGCTTAGAAAATCTGGCTTTCTTCAACAAGAATATCCCTTGGCTGGAGGAGGTTTCTATCGGCCATGCCTTGATTTGTGATGCGCTCTACCATGGTTTGCAAGAGACGATCGCTTTATACAAGGCATGCTTGAACAATTGAGAATTGAGAATTGAAAATTGAAAATTGAAAATTATAATTCGAAACGATGAGTATTTTACTTTCACTACAGGCCGTGGGCTCTCAAGCGGCAGATCAAATGCCGGATTTAACGGCTGTAACCCTTCCTACGGAAGCGGAAATCAACGTGATAGACCTTGCCTTTAAGGGAGGTTGGATTATGGTGGTATTGTTACTGCTCTCTCTGATGGCTATTTATATTTTTGTTCAACGTCTGATCATCATTCGCCGTGCGGGAAAAGAAGACGAGACGTTCATGAATCGTATCAAAGACTATATTCACGAGGGAAAAGTGGACTCGGCTCTCAATTTATGCCGGAGCACCAACACGCCTTCCGCCCGTATGATCGAGAAAGGTATTACCCGTTTGGGCCGTCCGATGAACGATGTACTCGTAGCGATCGAGAATGTCGGAAATTTGGAGATCGCCAAGCTGGAAAAAGGTTTCCCCTTGATCGCGACAACCGCCGCCGGCGCTCCCATGCTTGGTTTCCTTGGGACGGTAACCGGTATGGTACGTGCTTTCTTCGATATGGCAAACGCAGGCACCAATGTTGATGTCTCCCTATTATCCGGCGGTATCTATGAGGCCTTGGTAACAACCGTTGGCGGTCTGGTAGTTGGTATCATTACATTGTTCGCGTACAACTATCTGGTATCTCAAGTAGATAACGTCGTGAACAAGATGGAGGCTCGTACGATGGAATTCATGGATTTATTAAATGAACCGGCTAATTAATTGAAAATGGAGAATTGAAAATTGAAGATGAGCCAACTCTCCTCTATTTAATTTTCAATTCTCCATTTTCAATTTTCAATTATAAAAAATTATGGCTCTAAAAAGAAGAACAAAGGTAAACGAAGCGTTCAGCATGGCCTCTATGACCGACGTCATATTCCTCTTGCTGATCTTCTTCATGGTTACCTCTACCGTAGTAATCCCGAACGCCATCAAGGTTACCTTGCCGCAAGCGCAAAAGCAGACAGCGGCGAAACCTCTTACGAGGGTAACGATAGACGCGAACTTGAATTACTACGTGGCATTTGGAAAGCAAAAAGAGGTACAGGTCTCATTTGATGAGATCACTCCTTTCTTGCAAGATAGTTACGCGAAGGAACCGGAGATGTTCGTCGCCTTATATGCCGACGAGACCGTGCCTTACAAAGAGATTGTAAAGATACTGAATATAGCGAACGAGAATAAATTCAAGATGGTGCTTGCCACCCGTCCGCAGAAATAACAGATATGAGACTGAATAAGGATGACATATACAGTTTGATCGGTACCGTTGCTTTTCACGGTGTCATTCTACTGATACTTTGGTTTACCGTATTGAAAACCGAGGTACCGGACGAAGACGGGGGTGTACTCGTTAATTTCGGGAATGTAGATGCCGCCGCCGGAATGTTCGAGCCCAAGTATACCGGGCAAGAACCGCCTCAGGAAACGACCACTCCCCCTCCTCCCGTACCGGAGCCGCAAGTGGAAACGCCCAAGCAGGAACTCATCACTCAAGATATCGAGGAAAGCGTAGCCCTTGAGGACGCTAAAAAGAAGAAAGAGGAAGAGAAACGCAAGAAACAAGAGGCTGAGAAGAAACGGAAAGAAGAGGAGGAGAAAGAACGTATCCGCCGGGAAGAAGCCGAGAAGAAACGTCTGGCTGAGGAACGCCGCAAGAAGGAACAAGCCATTAGCAACAAGGTGGCCGGAGCTTTTGGTATGGGAAACGCCGAGGGTAACAGCCAAGGTGACGCTGAAAGCGGAACCGGTAACCAAGGAAGTCCGTTCGGTAACTCTGATCATGGGGCGAATGAAGGCGTAGGCGGTTACGGATCATTTAATTTGAACGGCCGTTCCATTGGTGCCGGAGGTCTCCCTCGTCCCGCTTACACGATCCAAGAGGAGGGGCGTATTGTTATCAATATAACCGTAGATCCGAAAGGCAACGTTATATTTGCCGAGGTAGGCCGGGGAACTAATATCGACAACGCCTCCATGCGTAAAAGCGCTTTGGACGCGGCTCGAAAGGCGAAGTTCAACAGTATCAGCGGCGCTAATAACCAGAGTGGTACTATTACTTACGTGTACAAATTTAAATAATTGAATCTTATGAAGAAAGCGATCGTATTCTTAGCGAATGGCTTCGAGGAAATGGAAGCCACGGGAACCGTAGACATTTTGCGTCGCGGAGGTATAGACACGAAAACAGTCTCCATCACAGACGACCGTAAAGTGGTGGGTGCCCATCATATGGAATATATGGCAGATGCCCTACTTTCCGAAACTGATTTTTCAGGTATAGACGCCTTGATCTTACCGGGAGGTATGCCCGGAGCATCCAATCTAAACGAGTCTGAGGCGGTAAAGGAGGCCTTATTGCAACAATATCGCCAAGGAGGTATCGTAGCCGCTATCTGCGCCGCTCCAATGGTATTGGGCGGTCTTGGCTTATTAAAAGGCCGTAAAGCGACTTGCTACCCCGGGTTCGAACCGAAATTGATTGGTGCCACGGTAACAGGCGAGGCTGTCGAGGTAGATGGAAATGTGGTAACCGGTAGAGGACCGGGCTTGGTATTCAATTTTGGCCTAGCTTTAGTATCTGTACTAAAAGGTGACGCGGTTGCGGAGGAAGTTGCGGCCGGATTACTATTATAAGATTTAGATCATCAGTCGAAACCCAATAGAATAGGGAACGTAATCCATTGAGTTATGTTTCCTATTCCATTGAGTTTTATCACCTATCCTATTGACTTACGAGATATCCCCCAAAGAGCTCCCTGCCCTATTCTATTTTGATCGTTTCAACCGCTTGTCGCTTCGTCCCATCCATGGATACCGCACGATAACGAACCGTCGAGAAATCAATGGAACGTAAATCTATATTCCGAATAACGCTATTGTACATCGTACGGTAATAAATCACATGGTTTCGCATATCCGTAGCCGAAGTCCATTGAGTAGCGCTCGGTATATCGCAAGGTACTTGCCCTAATGGGAATTCGATCCCTACGGGAATATCAAAATTATTCAATATCTGGAAACACTGGAAGACCGTTTCCAATGCGGTTTCTTGTTGTGGGGCCGAAGCTTGGTAAAAAGCCGCACGAACGAAACGTGACGGTGGAGTTACGTCGCCCGGAATCCCAAGGAAACCGCTTCCCGCACCAAATGAAGACAACTCGATATTTCCTAATTGTTGATTGGGGGCCGTACCCGGGAAAAGATTAACATAATTATTCAGGTTCGTCAGATGCCACTCGAAACTGGGAGAATTAGTCAGAACTCCTAACGTATTCTCATAGAAGTGTAGCTCACCCTTAATAATCTCAAGAACCAGTTGACGCCCCGACGGCTCGGCAAACCGCCAATGAACGGTAGACGCACGGGGATCTATATTGATAACATGCACTTTCTTAACAGCCTCTTTCACCTCCTCTACATTTGAACATTCCCCCAACAGCCAAGACACTAATTGCAGATCAGAGATACTTTTATCCCGAACTGCGGCATTATATTTCTCATATTCACCGTACTTTGGAAAATAAAACAATCCAGCCGATAACCCAACCTCATTGAGTCCTTCGGCGATAAATTCCTTTTGCTCCACTGCCAAGCCCACATATCCATAACGTGCCGTGAAAGTCATTCCATCAACCCCATCCGGGGTATACGATCGTTCGGTGTATCCTCTTGGAACCACGACATACTGGCTGTTCAAATTACTTCCACCCCATTCTATCGTACGTGCTACAATAGTCGTACTGTCCTTGCTTTTTAAGGTAATACCGGTGCAAGCCTCTGCAGCGGAAGGATTTATAAGCAAGCCGGCAATCGCAAATAAAATAAAGAAATGTCTCATAAACATCATTTTTGATAAAAACAAGCGACAGGAGAAGGTTGTTTTCAAGATTTCAAGACTTTTTTGTATGTTTGCGGTCATTTTATCAAAAAGTATAATATGAATAATAATCTAAAAGGTTTCGCTTATGGAATAGCGACTTCTGTTACATTCGGTTTAATCCCTTTGTTTACATTGCCTCTTATGGAGAAGGGTATGCGGTTTGATTCGATATTGTTCTATCGTTTCTTATTCGCAGCCATCGCCTTATCGGGTATGCTTCTAGCGAAAAAGGAATCTTTTAGAACAGAGATGCGAAACCTACCGATATTGATTTTATTAGGCGCTTTCTATACAGGTTCGGCTATGTTCCTGTTTTGGGGATATAATTTTATGGCGGCAGGAATCGCGACAACTCTACATTTTACATATCCAATATTTGTAACCCTTTTCATGCTTTTTGTATTTAAAGAAAAAACATCATGGATCACGCTTTTAGCGATCGGACTCGCTATTTGTGGAGTAGCCCGCCTATCAATCGATGGAGGCGAGATGCAATTAAACGGGTTAGGCGTGATCATCGTATTACTTTCCGCGGTCGCTTATGCCCTCTATATCGTAACCGTCAATAAATCAAGGGTACATGATATGCCGGGACGAAAACTTACGTTCTATGTATTTATCGTCAGTACCTCTTTATTTTTCATAAAAGCACAGGCAGGAACAGGAATCCAACCCATTCCAGACCTGCCCTCTTTTATTAACCTCGTCTTATTAGCCTTCTTGCCAACCGTAGTATCTAACATTACATTGGTACAAGCCGTACACCATATCGGTTCCACCCTAACTTCCGTACTGGGAGCAACAGAACCCGTGACAGCCGTCTGCGTGGGTGTTTTAGTCTTTGGAGAGCCTTTCACCCCTCACCTCGCTTTAGGAATCTTACTGATTATCGTAGCGGTTACATTGATTATCCTGTCCAAATACATACAGAAAAATCTCCATGAGGCCAAGCGATTGTTCAAAGCACGGCACATCTTAAGAACCAAATAACAATACAACTGAAAGCAATACGGCATAGATAAATACATTCCGTGCCGTATGCCCTAAAGTTCTATTAAGCTCACGGCCTTGATACTGTTTCATCTCCAGCCATGTGGCGGCAAACAGCACGCTAAAAGCCGCGAATAAACAAACAAGCCAAGGTGAGGCATCCATCAATAAAGGAAGAGTTATCAAGACAGCCAATATACCGTTCAGCAAATAAGTTACCAACCCGAACGTACGCCCGAATAGCACAATCGTAGTCCGTTTACGAGCCGCCTTATCTTGCTCATAATCCCGGTAATTATTCACGATCAAAATATTAGCGGACAACAACCCCAATGACAACGAAAGCAAGAATGACAATAAGGAAAACGATAATGCTTGTACATAATACGTAAAACAAACCGGAATAATCCCATAAAACAATACGACACACACATCCCCCAGCCCGTTATAAGCCAAAGGAAACGGCCCAGCTGAATAAGCCAAGACACAAATCGCGATAGCAATTCCTACACCGATGAGCTCCCAGCCGGCAAAGAACAACAAGAAACAGCCACATAGACAAGAAAGCCCCAACGTGATAAAAGTCCCCCATAGCATTGCCTTAGGAGTTATCCAACCGGAAGCCACCGCTCGCTCCGGGCCTAACCGGTCCTCCTTATCCGCCCCCTTCTTAAAATCAAAATAATCATTGGCAAAATTACTGGCTATCTGGGCGAGTAAAGCCACCAAAACACAAAGGATCGCCGGAGCCAATTTAAATACTCCATCCCTGTAAGCCAGCGCACACCCAACTAATACCGGACTAAATGATGCCGGCAACGTTTTCGGACGTGCCGCCTCTAACCAAGCTTGAATTCTCGATCTGTTATTCTCCATTCTATTGTTTTATTCTTAAAATAACTACAAAAATAAAAAACAAATAACATATACTGTTGTTATTATCTAAAGAAATACTTGTATATTTGCGCCATGAAGAATTTTCTATTCATATTAGGTCTGTTGATTAGCTTCATGCTGTTTGCTCCCGAAGAAGGGACAAAGAGTATGGATGAGGTTATGTCTGCGACTAAAGAGGCCGTTATGAAAGAAAAAAACACGGCAGATGCCCAACGTCGTTTCGAAGTATTAAGTAACGAGCTGAAAAGCAGCAACTGCTTAACTCCCCGCAGGATTTCACAAACGACAAACAACACTATCGAAATACGGATATGGAAAAATATGGAGAAATCCCTTCAAGACATGCGTTTGAGAGGAGTAAATCAACTTCATAGAGTATCTCAACATATATCCACTTATCAGATCATAAATTTATCCACACTTCTGTGCCGTATGGGAGAGCATATCTTTATCCTGCGGAAACTCATTATTTAGTTTTTAATTGTTTCATATTTTTATCTTTCGGTAAGTCATTGATATGTCTTATCGGTAGGAATATTGCATTTATTAAATCAATATTCCCAGGGAGTTATTGCCCATTTACATTATTATAAACAATTAAAAATTACAATTATGGCAACTAATAAATCAGGTAAAATACGTATATATCTTTATGTTCTTCTAACAATCGCAGGTTGTGTATTCGCATGCAGCTCCATCATCCCTAACGACTATATTAAATTAGTAGTAGTTATGGGCACTTTATGTGTTGGTCTATATGGCATAATGAAAGGACTGAGTAGTACCGGGACGTCATCGGAAGAAGAAGTCTTGGAAAAAGAATAATAAATACAACAATTATCGAACCCTAAAAAATCAAGAAGATCATGAAAATAAATAAAGACTTGGTAGATGCGGTCATGATGGTTTCATTTATCGTATTGGTATTAGTAGGAACCACGACATTTGACAATGAGGTTGCTAAAGATGTAACCATGGGATCCCTCGGTGTGATTACGGTAGCGATGTTAGTTCTTCGCGTCATAGGATCACGCCAAAAGGAAGAGGAAGAAGCCTTTTAGTAGTTAGTCCATTGGTTTCCTGTTGTTGTCCCGGGGTGACCCGGGATTATCTGAGATACGTTTTTCTACCTACATTATAATAACTTGCTGTTTGACTTGGGTATAGCGTTTTTACGCTTGACAACAGGAAACCGGACTTATATACCTTACACTTTTCGACTGAACTTTTTCTCTTTGACAAGACTAACTGCGGCAGCGGCGAAAAACAAGAAAACACCTCCCGTTAACAAAGCGAACACGGCATGCCCATGATAAACATTACGTACAATCCATCCATGAATGATTCCATTCGTGATCTGAGGTATCGTTATAAAGAAATTAAATATACCCATATAAGTACCCATCTTATCTGCGGGAAGACTATCGGAAAGAATAGCATAAGGCATCGCCAATATACTTGCCCACGCTATACCGATGCCAATCATGGAAAAGACCATCATCCCTGTACTATTCAACAAATAGAGAGAAACCAGCCCTGCCCCTCCTAGGCATAAACAGAGGGCATGAGTCATTTTCCGACCTAAATGACGGGCAATCGGGATCAATAATAAAGCGAATAACATCGCCACAAAATTATAGATACTGAATAACTCACCTACCTTATCGCCAGCCATCGCATATTCGGCGGAAGCAGGATCTGTTGCCCCATATACATGTTCAGCGATAGCAGGCGTAGAATAAACCCACATGGAATACAAGGCAAACCAAGCGAAAAACTGGCATAGACCTAACTGTAACATTATTTTAGGCATATGAAAGATATCATGCATGATCTCCATAAAGCCATTGCTATCCCGCCTTTTTTCAATGACCTCACCACCGGAAAGCCGAAACTCAGCCATCTCTTCCGGGGAATATTCCTTTGTCTTAAAAATTGTCCATAATACGCTCGCTAATAAAATCGCCGCACCGGCATAAAAGGCGAATTTAACATTATCGGCAACCTCACCAGCAACCGCCGTATTAGATAAACCAAACACCTTATTCATAATACTCGGCAACAAGGAACCAACGACAGCACCGATGCCGATCAAGAAAGTCTGGATCGAGAAGCCAGTCGTATGCTGCTCATCGGGTAGCATATCCCCTACCAAGGCACGGAAAGGCTCCATCGTTACATTGATGGAAGCATCCATGATCATCAACATACCCGCACCAATCAATACGGGAGATAAAATAGCCGTCTCTGTACCGGGTGACAAGAACAATCCCGCATTCGGCATCAATATCAAGGCAATCGTCGTAAAGATAGCTCCTACCAGAAAAAACGGACGCCGACGTCCTAAACGGCACCAAGTTTGGTCGGAATAATGACCAATGATAGGTTGTATGATCATACCTGTCAGCGGAGCCGCTAACCAAAATAAGGATAGTTGCTCTACATCCGCTCCATAGGTTTGAAGTATTCTACTTGAATTTGCGTTCTGAAGGGCGAAACCGAATTGAATGCCCAAGAAACCGAAAGTTAGATTCCAAATTTGCCAAAAACTCAAAAATGGTTTTGTTTTCATGAGAATTATGTTTTTTAAGGTATTTATTTGTTTGGTGACAAACATACGGAATTATTCCGAAACAGGACGTCGTCCCTATTCAAATTCATGCAAAGAAGTAGAGCAAACGTTTTCGGAAGCCACTTTTTTAACGGGTAGACTGTCTCACCACCAGATTTGTCTTGATAATCTTGCTCACGATACGATCCCCGTCACGCACGCCATTCAAACGTTCTATCAGTAAACGCATAGCGATAGCTCCCAACTCATAACCATGTTGATCCACGGAGGTCAGCAGGGGATCGCTAACTTCCGCTAAGCTATTATTCGTAAACCCACAAATCGAAACCTCATCGGGTATCCTCAATCCCTTGGCCTTTACAACATTCAGCACCCCAATAGCGGTCTCATCATTTACGGCGAAGAACGCATCCGGACGATTGGGTAACGACAATAATTCCGGGGTCAACCGAAGCGCCTCGGTATAATTATCACAAATCTTGATTAACTCTTTATCTACCGGTAATCCATTTTTACGCAAAGCATCCTCATACCCCATCCTACGATTATTAGAGATCGCTAAATGAGAAGGAGATCCGAAAAAGGCGATTCGCCGGCAACCGCTACGAATCAAGTATTCAACAGCGGAGCAAACCCCGGCATAATCATCAACGACCACCCGGTCTGTCAAGATCCCCGTGCATATACGATCGAAAAACACCATGGGTATATCGCTATCGATTAGTTCTTGAAAATGATTGTAGATCGTCGTCGTTTTAGCGACAGAAGCCAAGACACCGCAAACACGTGCTTCCAATAAAGCTTGCGCACCTTTTACTTCTTTCTCATAATTCTCATTACTTTGACAAATAATAACACGATACCCTCCCTTTTCCGCCTCATCCTCTATACCGGATAAAACAGAAGAAAAGAAATAATGTACGATCTGCGGTAAAATAACACCGATTGTTTTCGTATTATTTGTCCGTAAACTCAAGGCTAAGGCATTGGGCTTATATTTATGTTCACGAGCGTAAGCATTCACTATATTCTTGGTTTCTTGGCTGATATCCGGATGATCAGCCAAGGAACGAGAGACTGTTGACGGGGAAATATGCAAGGCTTTCGCTATATCCTTTATCGTGATTTGACGCTTTTTCATGGTTCTCTTTTTTATAAAATCAAAGATATGTATTTAGGTCATACAATGCAAACGTTTGCGAGAACGTTTGCGTAAATTTATAGGGGTATCGACAAACATTTTAACAACATGAGAGGTTTGATAAACATACATTTGCATTCATATACTATGGCTAAAATTCAATAAATATAATAGAGTATTAATCTTAAACTGTCTAATGCATGAAACAAAAAATGTATTCTTGCGACGCAAGAGTAATCTTATCTATCTTGATAGGATTGTTTCTCTCCTGCAATGTTTTCGCACAAGACGTCACGATCAAAGGCAACGTGAAAGACGCGAAAGGTGAACCCATCATCGGGGCTAGTATCCTTGAAAAAGGAACTACGAATGGAACTGTTACCGATTTCGACGGTAACTTTATGCTCTCGGCGCCTAAAGGAAGTACGATCGGTATTTCTTACATAGGCTACAAATCACAAGACATTATCAACCAAGGACAAAGTAATTTAATTGTCGTATTACAAGAAGATACGGAAGTATTGGACGAGATTGTCGTAATCGGTTATGGTACGGTGAAGAAAGATGACGCTACCGGTTCCGTGACGGCCATTAAGCCAGATAAGATGAACCGGGGTTTGACCACCACCGCAACCGATATGATCAACGGTAAAATCGCCGGTGTAAATATCACGACTGACGGGGAGCTCCGGGTTCGGGAGCCAGTATCCGCATCCGTGGTGGTTCTTCCTTATCGGCCAGCAACAACCCGCTGATCGTTATCGATGGACTTCCGATCGACAATGACGGTATCAAAGGGGTATCCAACCCGTTGAGTACGATCAACCCGAACGATATCGCAACATTCACCGTATTAAAAGACGCATCCGCCACAGCGATCTATGGTTCGCGTGCCTCTAACGGTGTGATTCTTATCACCACTAAGAAAGGTGAGAAAGGCTCCCGCCCACGGGTTACGTACGATGGAAACGTTTCTATCAGCACGAAGACCAAATCAATCGATGTTATGGGAGCTGACGAATATCGTAATTTCGTAACGGATCGTTTTGGGGCGGAATCAAGCGCCGTTAAGTTATTAGGAAAAGAAAATACGGATTGGCAGAAAGAGATCTTCCGTACAGCAGTGGGAACCGATCATAATATCACGGTATCCGGAGGCTTGAATAATATGCCTTATCGTGTATCCGTCGGATATACAAACCAAAATGGTATATTAAAAACCTCTAAGTTCGAACGTTATACTGGATCTGTAAACCTAGCTCCCAGTTTCTTCGAAGATCATTTAAATATTAACTTCAACGCCAAGGGAATGATCTCAAATAATCGTTTCGCCGATACGGGAGCTATCGGAGCGGCAATCGCATTCGACCCGACTCAACCAGTCATGAACGGCAACAGTAAATACGGAGGTTATTTCGCTTGGGAAAATGCCGGTGAATTTATCTCAATCGCTACAAAAAACCCGGTAGCGATGCTTCAACAGAAAAAAGAAGAGGCTAATTCTAAAAACTTGGTCGGTAATATCCAAGTTGATTATAAATTCCATTTCCTTCCCGAATTACGTGCGAACTTGAATTTAGGTATGGATATGGCTACCGGTACACAAGATATTTACTATCCGAAAGAATCTCCATTAGGTTACGTGGATAACGGCAAAACAGGTTATGAGACGATCGACAAATACAATCACCTATTGGATTTTTATTTGCAATACGCTAAGGATTTCAATGAAAAGCATCATTTTGATATCATGGCTGGTTACTCTTGGCAACATTTCCATCGTTCCACAGAGAACGCATACAATAACTTAAACGGAGATAACCCGACTTCTTATATTTTCAAGACAGAAAGTTATTTGATCTCTTTCTTCGGACGTGTCAATTATTCATTCATGAATCGCTATCTTATCACCGCTACCTTACGTAACGATGGCACTTCCCGCTTCTCTAAAGACAACCGTTGGGGATTGTTCCCTTCCGTGGCTTTAGGATGGAAGATCAAGGAAGAGGGCTTTATGAAAGACGTGGACGCTGTATCGGATTTAAAACTACGCTTGGGTTATGGTATTACCGGTCAACAGGATATCTCGCAAGGAGACTACCCGTATATGGCGACTTATTTCGCAGGACAAGACGGAGCCTACTATCAATTTGGCGACCAATTTGTTCCTATCGCCCGTCCCGACGGTTACAACCCGAACTTGAAATGGGAGGAGACTACTACTTGGAACGCCGGATTCGACTTCGGATTCTTAGATAACCGTATCACTTCATCCTTGGATTATTATTACAGGGAAACTAAGGACTTGATCAATGTGATCGACGTACCGGCCGGAACAAACTTCAAGAACCGTATCGTCAGCAATATCGGTTCTTTGAGAAATCAAGGTGTTGAGTTCTCCATCAACGCTAAAGCGATCTCAACCCCTGATTGGAAATGGGATCTAGGCTTTAATGTCGCTTGGAACAACAACGAGATTACCAAGCTAACCGCACAGGATGACGCCTCATCCATCGTATTGACAGGAACCGTAGAAGGTGGTACCGGGACCATGATACAGGCACAAGGCGTGAATCACCCGGCGAACTCATTCTATGTATACGAGCAGGTATATGATCAACAGGGAAATCCGATCGAAGGATTATACGTGGACCGCAACGGAGATGGCGTGATCAATGACGAGGACCGTTATTTCTGCCATAAACCGGCGGCCGATGTAACGATGGGCTTTACTTCTAAATTGGTATGGAAAGCATGGGATTTCAGTTTCTCACTTCGTTCCAACCTCGGGAACTATGTATATAATAATGTAGCCTCATCCAATGCGGCATTAAGTGAAGGTAGTATTAACAATAAAGGCTATCTATCCAACCGTCCGCTATCCGCTTTCGATACGAATTTCCAGAACATGAACGTATTGTCCGATTATTATGTACAAAACGCATCCTTCTTACGCTGCGATAATATCACGTTGGGTTACTCTTTCAACAAATTATTCGGCGTATTGGGCGGACGTATCTACGGAACCGTACAGAATCCTTTTGTTATCACGAAATATAAAGGATTGGATCCGGAGGTAGCGAACGCAGCTGATAAGACCTTCGGTATCGATAAGAACGTATATCCTCGCCCATTGGTAGGTATACTCGGTGTAAGTCTTAACTTCTAATTTTAAATCAGGATATCTATATGAATACGAAATTCTTTAAATATATAATACCGGCTTTATCGCTGGTTTTCAGCGTAAACTTCACCTCTTGCCTAGGTGATCTCGATGTTACGCCTATCGATCCGAACCTAAACGTAGAGTTCGATCAGAACGCCAATTTCGCCAAGATCTATGCGGGATTAGCCATCACAGGAAATAAAGGTCCCGACGGACAAGGAGATATCGCCGACACGGATGAGGGAGCGTCGGGTTTGATGCGTATGCTATTCAACCTGAATGAGCTTCCTACGGACGAGGCGATTTGCGCTTGGTCTGGCGACGTGGATGTATATCCCTTGAACTTCGCTAAGTTTACCGCCTCGAACGGTGTGGTATTGAATATGTTCAACCGTCTGTACATCCAAATCGCTCAGTGTAATAACTTCTTAATACAGACAGAGGGCAAGGATGACGAGGAAAGTCTTACACAGCGTGCTGAAGTTCGTTTTATCCGTGCCTTGGATTATTATTATTTGATTGATTTATATGGCAATGTCCCGTTCGTTGATGAGAACACGGGTATCGGTACCTATGTTCCCGAACGGATTACCCGGGCGAATCTCTATACCTATATAGAGAAAGAGTTGAAAGAAATCGAGCCACAAATGAAGGCTCCCCGTGCAAATGTATATGGACGTGCCGATCAAGCCGCCGTATGGATGCTACTTTCTCGCTTATATCTGAACGCAGAAGTATATACAGGTACCCCTCAATGGTCTGCCGCCGCTGAATACTCAAAGAAAGTCATGGACGCCGGTTTCTCTCTGGCTCCTAATTATGGAGATAATTTCCTTGCAGATAACAACACCTCTCCCGAGATGATCCTGCCGATTTGTTATGATGGCGTACAGACCCGCTCTTGGTCCGGATTGTTCTTTATCGCCAGCTTTATCAGTGGTGACATGAACGCACTGGTTGATTTCGGAACTAAAGAAGCATGGGGTGGTAACCGTGCCCGCATGGCATTGGTGAAAAAGTTCGCTTCTGACGGAGACTTATCGAAAACAACTGATACACGTGCCTCTTTCTGGACTACAGACCGTACATTCGAGATCAATAAGCCGACCGAGTTTACAGAAGGTTATTCTGTAACTAAATTCAAGAATATCACGAAATCCGGACAAATCGGTCATGATCCGAATCAGCAGTTCCCGGATATGGATTTCCCATTGTTCCGTTTAGCCGAGGCTAATCTGACCTTCGCCGAAGCCACATTACGGGCAGGAGGCGATAAACAAGCCGCTTTAAGCGCTATTAACCAACTACGGAAAAGAGCGAAAGCCACGGAAATTACGGCAACCGATCTTACTTTGGATTTTGTGCTTGATGAGAAGGCCCGTGAGTTCTATTTTGAGGCGCAACGCCGTACGGATTTGATCCGCTACAATAAGTTCACCTCCAATTATACTTGGGATTGGAAAGGCGAGACAGCGGGAGGTACTTCAATCTCCAGTCACTTCTCATTGTTACCGATTCCTTCGACCCAACTCGTGGCAAACAGTAACTTGAAACAAAATCCGGGTTATTAATCGTAAAACCTATTAATAAGTAACAATTATGAATAAAGTCAATATATTATCCATCGTGTTTGCGGGCATCTGTGCTTTTTCTGCCTGCACGGACGATAAAGATCCGGTTATCAATGACCTAAAGGACTCAGAAGGTAATAATATATCTTTTACCCTCAATGCTCCGAATAATAGCTCATATACTTTAATGCCGGAAAATGCCAGTAGTATCATCGATATTTTTACCTGTGAACAACCGGATTACGGTTTTGCGGCAGGTGTAACGTATACCGTACAAGTCTGTGAAGGAGGAACTGAATTCGAGAAATTCGAGTCGCTGCCGACTACCGGTTCCGGCGAAAAAGTCTTGATCAAGACATTCGAGCTGAATGATGCCATGAACAATTTGGGAATGGTTAATCCTACCGTAGCTTATAATGTGGACTTCCGTCTTAAAGCATTTATTAACGACAGTGTTCCCGAACTTTATTCGAACACGGTAAACATGGCGATCACTCCATATAGTGGCGCCCGTACCCAAGTTTATTTCGTGGGTGACATATTCGACAACGGATGGAACAATAACGACCCATCGATGCGTATATTCGCCGACGACGATGTTAATAATATGTTATTCACTTACACGGGTTTCGTAAAAGCCGGTAGCGCATTCAAGATCATTCAAACCCCGGGTGATTGGGGCATTCAATGGGGTTACGACAGCGACGGAGCATTAAGCAATGACGGCGGTAGCGGTAATATCGAAGGCTTCACGCAGGATGGCTATTATACGATCACGTTAGACTTGGCTGGTAACAAATACAGCATCGAACCTTATACCGGAGCGACAACCGAATACAAACAAATCTCCCTGATTGGAGACTTCAATGATTGGGGTGGTGATCTAGATTTACAACAGGCTAGTTACGACAAGCACATCTGGATCGGCGAGAAAATAGAGATTCCGTCCGATGGCGGTTTGAAATTACGTGCGGATCATGACTGGGCCGTAAGCTTCGGTGGCAGCAATAGTTTATGGAACGATAAACAAGGACAATTCGCCAAATTTGACGGAGGTGATAATGTAAAGGTTTCCGCCGGTACCTATTTTATCAAGTTTAATGACTTAACGAAACATATCATTCTACTAGCCGAATAAGGCATTACTTAAATTACCATCCTTTACTTGATTTAAAAGTCAAGTAAAGGAGGTAACAGATAAAAGTAACGCTTGTGTTTATGAATTATGTCTCAAAAGATATGTTTTAGAACATGATTTTGTTAAATCACGTTAAGCAAATGAGATTTCCAAACTATCCGTTATGCTACATAACATAAAATCTCTATATTTGCACTGTGTTTTTCATGGTATTAGATTTAAGGTTAACAATGAAGATTGGCTGTCCGTGATGGATAGCCTTTTTTTGTTTCCTTCTAATAGTACATATTGGATTTGATGCCATTGCTGACATACAACAAACCATTCTTTCTCGTGATATAAATATTGTTTTCTCTAGCCAACCAGCCAATAGCCAAGGCTAGGTCCTCAATACTTAAAGACAATTTACGGCTTAACTCTTGCGTAGATATTTCATTTACCTCGTTTAGCGCATGCCACACTTTTCCTGCGTTTAGTCCAATTCTTCCTTTTTCCATAATCAAAATACTTTTCTAGTAAACGAACTATATTCTTTTTGTTTCCTCTTTCCTACGATTAGTAGTCATTTGTAAAGTTCGCCCTTAAATTTCAGGGAATCAATATCCATTCTTTCGTTTCTATGTTCTATTTTTATTATCTTGAATAATAAGTATTTATTAATTCCTATATTTGAGACGAATTACCGATTAGATATGGAAAAGGAAATGCTCACATTCGATATCACGAACGATTTTATCGTCGGAGATCGTATCACAAAAGAGACGCTAAACAAATACAGCAAGCTGCCTCATAAGATAAAGGCAGGTTTGTTTCTCCTTTGTGTAGAAGGTTCCGTGCAGGCTTCTATCAATCTAGCGAAGTATACGATTAACAAATATGATTTCGTGACCTTAGTGCCCAGCAATTTTATCCAGTTCCATGAAATATCGGACGACGCACGTTTCTATTTCGCCGGATTCTCTTCGGAGTTTATGACAAACATCAATTTTATTAAATCAACCATGAGCTTTCTTCCCGTTATCACGGAACATCCGATCATGCCGCTGGAAGAATCTGTAGCTCAATTATATATTGACGGATACCGTTTATTGATACGTGCGCAATCCTTATCCCCGTCTTATTCTATGGTAAATAAAAACCTAGTCATCGCTTATCTCACGATATTCATGCAAGGAACGGCTGAGTTATATAAAAATCATAGCCATTGGACAAATGGAATCCGTACGCGCACCAATGAGATTTACCGTAAGTTTATCCAACTTGTCGTAGAGCATTATACCACCGAGCACAGCGTTTCTTTTTACGCCGCTCAATTAAATTTGTCGTTACCTCATTTCTGCACGACTATTAAGAAAGCGATCGGACTTACTCCCTTGGAAATCATTTCCTCCATTATCACGATGGATGCCAAGGCACAATTAAGATCGACAGACTTAACCGTAAAAGAGATCGCTTTCTCTTTAGGCTTTAACAACCTGTCTTTTTTCAACAAATATTTCAGGCAGCATACGGGAATGACACCTCAAGAATATAGAAGAATGAAAATTCCCTCAAGCACGTAGCCGGCAATCACTTCTTTTGTAAAACCATACGATCGATATCGGGCATCCATGAGTTTCCATTCGATAAGCGTATGCGATTCATACCGGGTTTCAGACGGATCTCTATTTGCTCGCTAGTGACCTCATGCGCAGGATGAGCCTCTACATTTTTTACGACAACTCCATTAACTTGACAAATTAATTCTCGATTCTCCGCACACTGATAATCCACGGACATCAAGTATAAACCTCCCTCACGACTGTATACATTATGCCATTCCAGATAATTGCTATCACGATTACCTAATCCCGTAACCTTCGCACCTCCAGAGCAATTCCCGTCATCCTCATAAATCGCCGTTCCAAACGCTTTGTGATTTTTTATTTCTTGATAGTCTTGCAGCCAAGCACATTCCGCCTCATAGACCGTCCGTTCTCCCCTTTCCAGTCCATCCAGACGGAAAATACGTGTCCCATGCGCAGGTATGGTTACGGAAAAATCCCGATCCTTGTACTTTCCAAGATCTCTCCTTTCAAATAAGTCCCGTACACTCACGTCGCCCCGCAAATAGAAATCGGCAAAATCCAGATGAATAGTCCGTTCCTCATCCGTAGAGTTATAGACGGCGACAGCGCATGTATTCCCATTCACTTCTTCCAGATCCTTTGTCAAGATATACACTCCATCCATTTGCTTAACGACATAAGCTTGCAAGCCTAGTACGTCTTGATTTAACGCTATCAGTTCCTCGTTTTTCAATAGCCGCAAAGCTTTCTCAGAGATGGTAGTCAGATCACAGCCGATCAATAAAGGGGAGCTCATAATACACCACATTCCAAAATGAGTTTTATCTTCTTCCTCACTCATTCCACGGCCGATCTCAAGCATATCCATATCATTATATTTTCCTTCGCTCGCATAAGCGGACAAATATAGATTCTGCCGGATAATATTCTTCACGGACTCCCAGCTAGGATTTATATCTTGCGAGATACGCCATGAGAAGGCAACGTCATGCACCCACGTACCGGGAAAATTCCAACGACATACATTCATACGCACATCTTTACGGCCGGTAGCTAGTATCGCATTATGGATCGCCGTGTATCGCTCTTGCTCATCCAGACCTAATTGATCGAAATTCTGTTTGGCGTCGCCGCCACAAAAGTCGATCTTAATAAAATCGAATCCTATTTCCTTAAAGAAGTAGTCCGCATCCTGACGATCGTGCCCATAAAAGCCGACATTGATCCCTAAAGAATCCTTATCCCAAAAGGAGCCGCAAGTATTCCGGCCCGCATCGGAATAAATACCCGCCTTAAACCCTAACGCATGGATATGATCTACCGTCTGCTTCAAGCCATTCGGAAAACGGACCGGATGAGTGATTAACTCCCCGCTCGCATCCCGTCCCCCAAAATACCCGTCATCAATATTGATATATTTATATCCAACCTCTTTCAAGCCATTCCGCGACATCGCATCAGCTTGTTTCATTATCAGTTTGTCGCTGATATTCACTCGATAGGTATTCCATGAGCTCCATCCCATCGTGGGAGGATCATACGCAAAAACAGAAGATGCCAAGAGAAGTAAGGCGATTGATATATAGTTTCGCATGGTATAAAATTTTCATGTATAACGTTCTTAATCAAACAAAAATAAGAAAAGTGCATCAGACCGCCAAATCGGGATAAACGAAAAAAGGGAAGTATGCCTTTTTGACGTGACATACTTCCCTCACTTATATAAACTCTGTATTTGGGTTACCAGATAACCACCCGATCAGCCGGAGCCATAAACATCGGATCGCCCTCTTTAATGTCAAAAGCGGCATAGAACGGGGCGATATTACGCAAGGCAGCGTTCACACGCCATTTTCCCAATGAATGCGGGTCGATCTTGGTACGACGACGGATCTCCTCGGGACGGATATTTTGTCCCCACAACGTCGCATACCCCAAGAAGAAACGTTGCTCATTCGTGAAGCCATCGATCGGGGCCGGAGTCTCTTTGCCCTTCAAGCTATTCAAATAAGCTTGGTGAGCGACCAACAAACCTCCGTGGTCGGCGATATTCTCACCCAACGTAAAACGTCCGTTGGCATGAAGCGTATCTATTACGATAATCTGGTCATATTGATCAACCAATTTATCAGCACGCTCCGTGAAACGGACAGCATCCTCGGCAGTCCACCAATCGATCAAATTACCATCCTTATCGTAGTTACGTCCCTGATCATCGAATCCATGCGTCATCTCATGGCCGATTACCACGCCGATAGCGCCATAGTTCACCGCATCGTCGGCATCCGGATTAAAGAATGGAGGCTGAAGGATCGCAGCCGGGAAACAGATCTCATTCGTAGTCGGATTGTAATAAGCGTTCACGGTCTGCGGATTCATATGCCAACGAGACTTATCGACCGGCTTATCCACGTCCGCCAATTGATAGGCCATATCGAAGATGTTAGAACGGCGAACATTCGCCCAATAAGAATCGTCCTTGATCTCCAAACCACTATAATCACGCCATTTGTCCGGATAACCAATTTTCACCGTAAAGGTAGCCAATTTCTCTTGAGCTTTCGCCTTAGTCGTATCGCTCATCCATTCCAAACCACTGATCCGCTCGCTCAAAGCAGTCTGCAAATTCCCTACTAGCGTCAACATCTTTTCCTTAGAAGAAGCCGGGAAGTATTTCTCTACATACATCTCGCCGACAGCCTCGCCCAACGCACCGTTTACCGTATTCAACGAACGCTTCCAACGAGGTTGTTGTTCCTGCTTTCCGGACATTACCTTTCCATAGAACTCAAAATCAGCGTCTACAAAATCATCACTTAGGTACGGAGCCGCCGCGCTCAATAAATTAAACGCCAAATAATATTTTTGCTCATCGACCGTCGTATTCCGCAAAGCCTCACTCATATCCTTATAGAAGTTGATTTGCTTCGCGTCCAACTCTTTCAGCCCGGCTAATCCCATGGATTCAAAATATACATCCCAATCCAACGGAGACTCTATTTTCTTGAAATCCTCGTAAGGCAATTTATTATAGTTTTTCTGGGAGTCACGCAAATCCTCACGGCCATAAGAGATCTCGGCGATAGCCTTCTCTATTTTCATCACGGCATCCACCGCCGCATCCGCTTGCTCCGGACTTGAGCCGGCCAATGTAAATAATTTATTTATATAAGCCCTGTAAGCATCACGCATCTTGGCGGAGCCTTCATCTTCCAACAAATAATAATCCCGATCGCCCATTCCGATACCAGCCTGATACAGCTGGACGATATTCATGGCACTATTCTTCTCGTCAGCGTCCACGAACAAAGCGAAGAACGGAGCCATGCCTTCCTTATGAAGCGTAGCCACCATCTTAGAGACATCCGATTTCGTTGCCAGCGCATTGATAGCGGCCAGTTCCTCTTTGACAGGAGCCACTCCATCGGCATTCAACTTCGTGCTATCCAATCCCATCGCATACAAAGCGCCGATCTTCCCGGCGACACTGCCCGCCTCATGGGGCGTAGCGCTAAGTTCCTCGATCAATACCCGGAGCTGTTCTTGGTTATTCTCTAGTAATTGGTCGAAAGTTCCGAAACGAGCGTATTCCGGTTTCAATGGATTATTCTTTATCCATCCACCACAAGCGTATTCATAAAAATCCGTACCTGCGGCAACCGTGGTATCCATATTCGCAGGATTAATAGCAGCGATCTTCACTACCTCTTTCTGAGGAGTGTTACAACTCGCTAAAGCGACTATCCCAGCCGCTAAAAACGGAAACATTTTTCTCTTTCTCATTTTGTTTAGTCTTTTGCCTTAAAACCTTACAAAGATACGATAAATACACAAAAGAAAAAAATGTACGTGTTTCTTTTAAAACATGTACGACTTTTTCCGAAAACACGTACGTGTTTTTCGAACGATAAAAGGATTCATGTATTCAAGAATAAGTGTATCTTTGCCAACAAATCATTTATATCATGAAGAAACTAATAATCAGCGTTTGGGCATTTATCGCCCTTCCCTTATTCGCTCAGCGAGACGCGAATATCCGTATTTATCCGGAGCAAGGTAACCAACAGATCAGTAAACATATTTACGGGCAATTCGCCGAACATCTAGGGAGTTGTATCTACGGTGGCTTATGGGTGGGGCCGGAGTCCGACATCCCTAATACCCAAGGATACCGTACGGATGTCTTGAACGCGTTGAAGAAACTACAGATCCCGAACTTACGTTGGCCGGGCGGTTGCTTCACCGACGAATATCATTGGATGGATGGAATCGGCCCCAAGGAAAATCGCCCGAAAATGGTGAATAATAACTGGGGAGGGACGATCGAGGATAATAGTTTTGGAACCCATGAGTTCTTGAATCTATGTGAGTTATTAGGTTGTGAGCCTTACATTAGCGGAAACGTGGGAAGCGGTACGGTTGAGGAAATGGCTAAATGGGTGGAATACATGACCTCGGAAGGAGACAGCCCAATGGCCAACCTACGCCGGAAAAATGGCCGGGATAAGGCATGGAAAGTCAAGTTTTTCGGCGTTGGGAACGAGAGTTGGGGATGCGGGGGCAGTATGCGACCGGAATATTATTCCGACCTTTACCGTCGTTACTCTACGTATTGCCGTAACTATGATAGCAATGTCTTGTTCAAGATCGCCAGCGGTGCCAGCGATTATGATTACAACTGGACCGAGACGCTGATGAAACAAATCGGCGGACGCATGGATGGTATCTCTTTACATTATTATACAGTAGGAGATTGGAACAATAAAGGCTCCGCTACCGATTTCAACACGGAGGATTATTACTGGACCTTAGGAAAATGCCTTGAGATAGAGGATGTCGTTAAAAAGCATATCGCTATCATGGATAAATACGACCCGAAGAAAAATATAGCCCTCATGGTAGACGAATGGGGCACTTGGTGGGATGTGGAACCCGGTACGATCCCCGGCCATCTGTTCCAGCAAAACACGATGCGCGACGCTTTCGTGGCCGCTCTTACCCTACATGTTTTTCACAAATATACGGACCGAGTGAAAATGACCAACATCGCACAGATTGTCAATGTATTGCAATCCATGATCCTCACAAAAGGCAAGGACATGGTGCTTACGCCTACTTACCATGTGTTCGAGATGTACAAGGTTCATCAAGACGCTACCTTTTTGCCGATGGATCTAATCTGCGACAAGGAGAAAGTAAGAGACAACCGGGAAGTGCCGGTCGTAAGCGCCTCCGCATCCCGGGACTCGCAGGGTAAAATCCATATCTCGTTGGCAAACGTAGATCCCCGGCAAAGCGAGAACATCCATATCGACCTGCAAAACGTAACGATAAAGAGCGTGAACGGGCGTATCCTGACAGCGTCCTCCATAAACGACTATAACACATTCGATTCGCCGGAGAAGGTCAAGCCGGAAGTTTTCAAGGGAGCCAAGGTGGAAAAGGGAAAGTTAAGCGTCAGCCTTCCTCCCATGTCGATCGTCGTATTAGAAGTTTTATAAAAAGACGGACAATAACATGGCAATGTTTCTATAATTATTAACTTTGCCCGAAGAATTAAAAAACACATTAAAGAAACGCATTATGAAACCTACATTATTTGTATTGGCAGCCGGAATGGGTAGTCGTTATGGAGGATTAAAACAATTGGACGGCCTAGGTCCCAATGGCGAGACCATCATGGACTATTCTATTTTCGATGCTATTCGTGGCGGGTTCGGTAAACTTGTATTCGTTATCCGCAAATCTTTCGAGAAAGACTTCCGTGAGAAAATCATCTCCAAATATGAGAACCATATCCCGGTTGAAGTCGTATTCCAAGACTTGAACGATCTTCCGGAGGGCTTCACTTGCCCGGAGGGACGTGAGAAACCGTGGGGAACCAACCATGCCGTATTGATGGGCAAGAAGGTTATCAATGAGCCTTTCGCCGTAATCAACGCCGATGATTTCTACGGACGTGACAGCTTCGCCGTATTAGGCAAGCAATTGTCTGAGATGGATGGCAAGAAGAATGATTATTGCATGGTAGGCTACCGTGTAGGTAATACGTTGAGCGAGAGCGGTTCCGTAGCACGTGGTGTTTGCGCCACGAACGAGGAAGGTTATCTGACAGGCGTCGTGGAGCGTACCGCTATCGAACGTATCGACGGAGATATCCAGTTTGTAGACGAGAACGGAAAGAAGGTCGTATTGGAAGAAAATACGCCGGTATCCATGAATATGTGGGGCTTCACTCCCGATTACTTCGAGTATTCCGAGGAATATTTCAAGGAGTTCCTAAAAGCCAATATGGGTAATTTAAAGAGTGAATATTTCATCCCGTTGATGGTAAATAAATTGATCACGGAAGGAACAGCCCGTGTGAAAGTATTGGATACAACCTCCAAATGGTTCGGCGTAACTTACGCAGCGGATCGTCAAGGCGTTGTGGATAAGATCCAAGCCTTGGTAGACGCAGGCGAGTATCCAAGCAAATTATTCTGATTATAAGGTTCTTATGGCTGATTCCTCAGCAGGAAGTAACAGCCGTAGCCTAAGACTCTTATCGTATCACCCTTGTGAAGCGATCTTTTCACCTCTGTGAAGCGATCTTTTCACGGGGGTGATACGATCTTTTCACCTCTGTGAAAAGATCAATACCTCCTTATCCTAGCGATATTTTAGACGTATCTTTCACCTAAAAGCCCCGGACAAGTATTCTAATTAGCATACTCCTTATCCGTCACAGCCCGAAGTTGTACGGCATGATTCTCGATCGCATGTTCCGTAACGGTCATACATACGATAGAGCTACCCGGTGTCGCCCCATTCCAATGGCATACATTAGGAGGTGTCACGATCACATCACCCTTCCGGATCACACGTTTCTCTCCTCCTTCCTCTTGATAATATCCTTCTCCATCAAGTACTAACAAGGTTTGCTCGGCATCCGGATGGTAATGCCAGAAATTACGACTGTAAGGTTTGAATATAAAATGCGCGATCATCGTATTACCAGACTCCTTCAACAAGGAGACATAGACATCCCCCGTATTATACTCCGACGAAGCCTTTGCGTCGGCAGGGAAAATCAAGGTTTCGGCACATTGTTCACCCTCGCTAGAGCTGAGAGCTACAAGGTCAAAAGCTTCTCCCGGGGCTAAGACATGAACACGTTCCGGATTACGGATACGCCCTTCTAGCATTTTAGGGTCAGCATTGAATGGTTTCATATTGGGAGCATCCACCGTTCCCCAATGAGACAGGAGAAGCTGCGCTTTAGGATAAGCATTTGCGATCTTTATGGCTCCTTCCAATCCTATATGCCATGAATCATCCGAGAAATCAAAGAAAATCACGTCCGGGGCAGGTAATTCCAAGAACTCAGGAAGAAAGCGGGAATCTCCCGGTGCCCAAATTAAGCCATCCGGTGTTTTCATGAGGAAACCACAATAATCTTCAACCTTAAATTCACGCGTATATCTCGGATACTCATTTTGCCACGTATGGTAAGCCGGGGTTAACTTGATAGAAATCGGACCGACATTAAAAGTCTCCCCGATACGATGTCCGAAAGAGTTCAAACCCTGTGTTTCCATCAAAGAATCCACGTAGAATGTAGAATGATATTCCCGGCATACAGAAGACATTTCCGTACAAGTAGGAACACTGTAATGATCATTGTCGCAATGAGTAATCAATACCGCATCCAAATGGGGAACATCTTTAGGGGCGATCGGCATATTTATTAACAAAGGCATATCAAATCCCTTCAACATAGGATCGACCATCAAACACGTACCACGGCTATTAATCAGAAAGCCAGCGTTCCCCAACCAGCGTACAACCGTATGCCCGGTTGGCTCAAAAGCCTCTTTGCCGAAAGGTTGTGATGCAGGAGGGATGGCTTGACCCTTTTCATTATAAGAAAACTGAGCCTTTATGTTTAAGACAATCCCCCCTAAAATTAAAATAGCTAAGATACTTGCTCTCATAGTATATTGAATTTAGAGTTTTATTTCTATGACAAAATTACCTAGATTCAACATAAAACGATGTGCATATATTACAGATGTTTGTAACGCTATTACGGTTTCCTACCAAAGAAATCATGTTTAGACCTATTCCTTTGATCATAGATATCGATATTTATTCTTATTTTTGTCCATCTAAAACTAATAGAAATAAATATGAGACGGATTCTTACGATGTTGTTTGTTTCGGTATTTATGCTTTCGCTATGCCCGCTGCATGCGCAAGAGACTGAGACATTGGTGCTGATTGATACGGATATGGGTAAGATCAAGGTGAAACTGTTCAACGACACGCCGTTGCACAGGGATAATTTTATCAAGAACGTAAAAGAACACCGTTACGATGGATTATTGTTCCATCGGGTTATCAAGCAATTCATGATACAAGGAGGCGATATCAACTCGAAAGACGCTCCTTTGGATGCGCATCTGGGCGACGGAGATTTAGATTATACCATCCCCGCCGAGTTCGTGTATCCGAAATATTTTCATAAGCGGGGAATGCTCTGTGCCGCACGTACCCCGGATGAGGAGAATCCCGAGAAGGCCTCATCAGCGACTCAATTCTATATCGTGACCGGAAAGTTCTTTACGGAGATGGAGCTAGATAAGATGACCAAGGAGAAAGGCATCGAGTTTACTCCGGAGCAAAAAGAAGCCTATATGCTGGAAGGCGGAACGCCTCATCTGGACGGGAACTATACGGTGTTCGGAGAGGTTATACAGGGTATGAAAGTCGTGGATAAGATACAGTTCGTCGAGACGAACGCCGATGACAGACCCACGAAGAACATAAAGATCAAGTCAATGAAACTCATAGAAAAATAAGTATAAAATGGAAAATCAAGCAACTGAGACAAGGGTGCTTATGCACACCAACAAAGGAGATATAAAGCTGAAATTATATAACGACACGCCATTACATCGTGATAACTTTATCAAGTTGGTACAAGAAGGGCAATATAACGGCTTGCTGTTCCACCGTGTGATCAAGGATTTCATGATACAAGGAGGTGACGTGACTTCCAAGGATGCCCCGATGAACAAGCAACTGGGAGCGGGCGATCTGGGCTATACCGTTCCCGCCGAATTCCGTTACCCGAAATATTTCCATAAGAAAGGAGCCCTTTGCGCCGCACGTACCGGAGACGAGGTGAACCCGGAAAAGGCCTCTTCCGCCTCACAATTCTATATCGTAACGGGGAAAAAGTATTCGGAACAAGAGTTGAACCAGATGGAAAAGCAACTGGAAGGCCGTCTGAAACAAGAGATATTCGCCCGCCTGCAAAACGAGAACAAGCCTAAGATCATGGAATTCTATCGCAGTGGTAACAAGGAAGAACTGGCGATCCTTCGTGATACCTTGATTGGCAAGACCGAGCTGGAGGCCGAGAAGCGGAAAGACGAGGTAAAGTTAAACCCGGAACTCCGTGAGGCTTACAAGAACGAAGGTGGCGTACCGTTCCTCGACAATCAATACACGGTTTACGGCGAAGTGGTAGAAGGCATGGATGTCGTAGACGCCATACAGTCCTCCAAGACCAACAAGCAAGATCGTCCGACCGAGAATATCGTCATTAACTCCGTAGAGATCTTATAATGCGGTTATCGGCTTCATAAACAGACGAAGGGGCTTATCGCGAATAGCAGTAATAAAAGAGCTATCTTGAGAAAGATCATACATATCGATATGGATGCCTTTTATGCCTCGGTGGAACAACGAGACCATCCGGAGTTGCGAGGAAAGCCCCTAGCGGTCGGGCATGCGGAGCAGCGAGGCGTAGTAGCCGCCGCTAGCTACGAAGCCCGGAAATATGGGGTACGTTCCGCCATGGCGTCTCAAAAAGCCAAACGTTTATGCCCGAACCTGATATTCGTACACGGAAGGATGGACGTATATAAATCTGTCTCACGCCAGATCCACGAGATCTTCCATGATTATACGGATATCATAGAACCGCTTTCCTTGGATGAAGCCTTTTTGGATGTCACTGATAATAAACGAGGCATCTCTCTCGCTGTAGATATCGCCAAGGAGATCAAGAAACGGATCTGGGATAATTTGAACCTGATAGCGTCAGCGGGAGTCTCCTACAACAAATTTCTAGCGAAAATAGCCTCGGATTATCGGAAGCCCAATGGATTATGCACCATCCATCCAAGCCAAGCCCTCGATTTTATAGCACGTCTTCCCATTGAGTCCTTTTGGGGAGTAGGCCCCGTAACAGCCCGAAAAATGCATACACTCGGTATCCACAACGGGCTGCAATTACGGGAATGTTCGGGGGAGATGCTTACCCGCCAGTTCGGAAAGGCGGGAATGCTTTATTATGAGTTTGCCAGAGGTATAGACAACCGTCCCGTAGAAGCGGTACGAATCCGGAAGTCGGTAGGTTGCGAGCATACGCTAGAAAAAGATATCTCCCGCAAATCCTCTGTTATCATCGAGCTTTATCACGTAGCGACCGAACTTATCGGCAGGCTGGAACGTTCCGGATTCAAGGGAAACACACTGACCTTAAAGGTCAAGTTCCATGATTTCAACCAAATCACGAGAAGCCTCAGCCGTCCGGAAGAGTTAACAACCTTAGATAAGATCCTTCCCTTGGCCAAGGAATTGCTGAAAGAAGTGGAATATACCGAGCATCCCATCCGACTGATCGGCCTATCCGTATCCAATCCCGTAAAAGAGGAGCCTCATACGAAAGACCGTTGGGAACAATTAAGTTTTGAGTTCAGCGACTGGAAATAACACTTGCCCTAGAAGGATAGCTTCATCATAAAACGTATACCCTTTGTCTGGATGCCCGGATGATCCTTATAAGTCAAACGCCATACATAATCCAAACGCAAGAACTTAAAGATATTCTCGATACCGACACCCGCCTCCATATAAGGAGTAGACGGGTCCATCAGGTAAGAGCCCTGCGGGAATAAGAATAAGCCCTCATTTTGCTCACCGATATACGGATTATTCTTATCCGTCAAGTGTCCGAACATACCTCGGAAAGAAAAGACCTCTCTCCATTTTAACTTCTTGATAAGCGGAATACGGTTCAATAAGGCTCCGTTCATGAAATAAGTAATATCCCACGAAGCGTACTCATCATTGATGAACTCCATCGCGTTCATATTCGTATAAGATTCCGGTTGCACCAAATACGACAAGTTTGCGTTTGGCAAGATCAACAAAGGATAAGGGGCCTTTGTCCAAACTTTACCTGCTTTAGCGAGAATATCCACATAACCGAAAGCAGAGAACCAGAAACGTTTCTGAATACCGAGCTCCGTCTTCTGATAATCATACGAACTACCTAATACATCTTGGAAAGCCATCGTATGGTTCAAGGTGAATACCGGTGCGTCAAGCGTAATCGGATAACGGTAATTACGAGTCTGGTAGAATTTCTCATTCGGGGCGAAACGGAACTTAAACTCCACTTCCGACATCCGGTAGGAATCGGTAGCCGTGATCTGGCCATCCGGACCGATACGGTCGAACGCAGCGTAACCGGTTGAGTATTCCTTAAAATTCCGAAGTACCGCCCCATAAGCCCAGCCGTTATAATGCTCACGGTAATAGGTCAGTTCCATATTCCTTAAATAGGTGGCACGCGTATCTTTCTGCCGCTTCAAGGCCAAGAACATATTATCCTTGTTGGTATACATATACTGCTGACCTAACTGGTTGATATCATATAGGTACTCGAACCGAATAGAATGCACGGGAAATTCTTTCCGATAATCCTTCTTATCGATAAAAGAATATTCTACGATACCATCATATTTCAACTTGCGGTCTTTCGATCCATAAGCCAAATAACCATCCAAGAAAAGACGTTTACTGAACGCCGTTGTCGTGGTTCCACCGACACGGAAGCGGGCCCCCTCAATTGCGTTACCACTGATATAGGTGTTCATCGGACCAAACTCGAACTTGCTCTTCTCCGGAATCTTATTCGTCGCGATATAACCGGAGGTAAGGATCGAAACAACCTTCTCCGTCACATAGAAAATAGGAACGGAACGAAGTTTCGCCATTAGCAACTCCACGTTATTCTGCTTGCGAGTTCCCGCCTCAGTAGGACGATTCTCCTCCCAGAAATCCGCCGAACGGCGATAAGCTTCCATCGGTATAATAATAGGTGCGCTCTCCTCAAAAACTTTAGGATCATCGGGTCCCTCAAACGCTTGATTCGAATAGATATTCAAACGGCGGGCATACATTCCTTTCGATTTCTCCGTCAATTTGAAGTCCACGTTGATATCATCTTTCGTAATGATACGAGTCCCATCCGGGGCACGGTCGAAAGTCTGCTCGATCGTCATTCCACCGACAAAATTCAAGTTGATCTTCTTCGGGACATTCAACTTAACCTTCTGCACGAAATAAGTAGAATCCAACGTGATAAAAAGATGTCCCGTAAAACCGAACGTCTCCGGAGTAAACGGAGCGAAACCCAAATCCACGCACTTCTGTCCGGCGACCTCCACCGTGTCTAGCAAATAATATTTATAGAAGTTAGGCCCCATCGTAGACATAGGACTAACGAAACGGTTCAAGAACAAAGGAATATCATTCTGGAAGATATTCACTTCCCGGAATACCTCATTCAAGAACTGTTGCATACCGTCTCGTGAGAAGACCTCATCCACACCAGCCGCTTTCGTAGCCAGAACGACCCTCTTTTCCGTCTTCGGGTCTTTACGGTAATAAACGGTCTGGATTTTCTCACGTTCAGATACCGGCAAGATCGTCTTTCCCACCTCCAACGTATCGATAAACTCAGTCAAGAAGTCAAACTTTCCCGCCTTTCCATCCTTTTTCGGTTTCGGTTGGTAATCGTTCATAGCGAAGACCATCTTCTCGTATTGATCATACCGAAAATAATCATGATTACGAGGATCGTTGCTCTCCCGACGTGCGATAGCGTTTTTGATAAAGGTAACCGCAGGATTATCCTTCTTCCGATATCTTTCCTTTCCCGGCTTGATGATCACCTCCGACAAATTAATACTTGTCGGAGCTAACTGAATCTTCAAATGTTCCGCTTTACCCGGAACGAATTTCAATTCTTTCTCCGTATAACCCAAATAAGAGACCTGTAAAGTACGTACCTTAGATGAAGAGGAGAGCGTAAAAGCCCCATCCAGATCTGTCGTAGCACCTATCGTAGTTCCCTTCAAAATCACAGCCACATAAGGCAAAGGTTCTCCCGTAATGGAATCAGTCACGATTCCTTTTATCATGTAGTTCTGGCTCTTCGCTACCCAAGCGAACGCCAATAAAAGCCATATAAAAACAATTCTCTTCCCCATCAGATCTGACACCTTATTAAACTCCGCAAAAGTACAACAGGATCATTTATATAAATGTTCCAAAACACATGCAATATATTCCAATTAGCAACAAAACAGGCAAAAATACACACGTATATACGCAACGCCCCTCAGCAGTATAGGCATAGGCCTGTATCTATACCAGCGTAAGCCAACACCTATACTGGCGTGTGCCCTCGCCTATACCGGCGTGGCACGAACCTACGAACGACTAATCTGAAGCCCCTTATTAGATAAGCTCATCTCCACGAACCGGGCGTTCGAATTGGGTGGAGAAAGAGTCAATATCTTTCGGATTTGCAGGGCTGCACCCGGGTCTTTCGCTACGATATATAAGTAACCACCACCGCCTGCTCCCGGAAGTTTATATCCCAAGGCATAAGCCTGTATCTTGGAGATAATAGCTTCCACCGCCACCGGATTCGTTCCGGAATCGAGTGCCTTATTTTGCTCCCAAGTCTTTCCGACCAATTTACCATAAGTCACGAAGTCTCCGCATTGGATCGCCTCGTACATATCGAGCGCATGGGCTTTCATCTCAGACAAAATACCTAAATGCGCCTCGCTATTCAAGAACATACCTCGTACGATTTCCGACAAAATATCTTTCGCCGTACGAGTAATTCCCGTATAATAAAGAAGATGACAAGGCCGGTATTCCGGATCAGTAAACAAGTATTCCGGCAGCCAACGTACCAAAGGATTCTGATTAAAACCCTCGTTCGTTTGCAAGAGTTTCAAACCGTGCAATACGCCACCGTATTGATCTTGCCATCCCCCGCCGGTAGTCAGCAATTGTTCTAAAATCAAGGTGCGGTTTCCGATCTCATTCTTATCCCAAGCCAAGCCACAAAAATCAGAGATAGCGCCCAGCACGGTAGCCGCGAGGATCGAGCTAGTGCCTAAACCGGAACCCGCCGGTATCGCCGCCAACAAGGTAATCTCCAGCCCGCTACCAAAAGCTTCCAACTGGACATCCAAAGAAGCATAAGCCTCCGCCGAGAATTCCGGGATAAATCCCGCCAAGGCCAAAGCCGCTTTCGGAATGGAAAACGGCGACCCTACCTTATTATAATCACGAAGCTCATCCCATGAGGAGATAACCTCCATCGCTCCCAGATCGATCGAGCGAAGGATAATCTTATGGGTATCGGAAGGCTTGATATAGACTTGTAGCGGTGGTTGCCCGTTTAACTCGATCGCCACGTTCACCACATTTCCACCCGCATATAAGCAATAGGGCGGCGTATCTGTCCACCCACCTGCCAAATCGATACGTACCGGACTACGTCCCCATACGATCTGGTCCCGATAGACATTCAAACACGGCTGCTGCTTACTTCCGAGGACGGAACCGACCAGCCCCTCCCGCAACAAAGCGAAAGCCTTTTGCTCCTCCTCCTTATACGTTTCCCCCAAGATCTTCATCACCTGAGAGCGGAACATATGATTATGTATCCTTTTCATCAACGGATTATCCTCGGAAAGAGCTTTCGGTAAGACAATCTTGTCTTTGGCGAAGCTTTCCGCCGCATCCGAAAGATCCAATTGATAGAATACACTTTTCTCATGATTAGCGGCCAATAATGACCAGTCTTTTTTACGGAAAACTTCTCGCTGAGCTACTAAACGGCGTAAATTCGCTTGATCGGACAAATCATTCGCTGATAATTTTCGGGCGGAAAGCCAAATAAACTTTCCCTCTTCCCTATCCGGCTCCGTAATCATCCAGCGCAGCACTTTTCCCAGCTCATCCACGGTTTGGCAAATAGGGAACAAAGGTGCGTTTTGTATATCCTCATTCCCTCCCAAGGTGATCCCTCGCTCCATCGCCCAAGTCAAGATAGGTTTCCCCATAAACAAGGTAGACACATCAGACAAGGCCCCTTTAAACAAGTCATTAAAACCATAGGGCCTTGCCGCCCAATTAGCTTCCCCTACCGGGACAACATCTACACAGACACCTTCCGGAAGAGATAAGTTCCAATTATTCTCCGGAACACCCGTTATAATTTGCTGGCCACGTAACGTCCAATTCTCACCGATATAACTATTCTCTATCCATAATTCCGAATTCTCAGCGGTCAATTTCTGGTGTAACACCGCATTCTGCACAAACATGGCGGGATGTGGTTTCACCTTACGCTGCATGATCGCACGTTGATCCCTAACTAAGTTCTGTACCGCCAATGTAGAGGAAATCAACTCACGGCTAGTTCCATAATGATAGAACTCTCCACCCGGAAGCGGCAGAATCGCTACTGAAAGCTGATTTAACTCCGAGTCCGTGATACGTGGATTCTTCCCCAAGGCCAACCCGAACTCAGCATATAAATCATACGCCTTCATCGCCTTGCCATCTTCGGTATAGGAATGTTTCATTAATAACCGCACCGCCTTGTCGCTTAGCAGCCAGATACCGATATCCATCAAGAATAAATGACTACCCGCCAATTCCCCCAAAGTTTCCAACGAAGGCTTCTGTAGCATGAAGTCCAGAGTGTCCGGAGACTTACGGCTCGATACAAAAACCCCGTGATTCTTGGCCAACGAAGGCTCGACCCATAAACCGTAACAAACCACGTCTACCTCAGGAATCTCCTGCAAAGGCTGGTTAGCACGGATATATACGTCACCGCTAGCGATCAAGGTATGAAGCGATTCCGGCGCCTTTTTCATGATCCGTTCATAAAGAGGTAATTGCAAGGACAATAAGTTCTGGGATAGCCTCTGCCCTCTTGCCCAGCGAAACACAGGGATCGGAGTTAATATTTTCCCGGATGGCGCATATCCGGGCAAACGGCGGCTTTGCCCTCCGGCATGCAACAAGATACGCTTCTCCTGTCCCAACCACTCTTCCGTCGGTACATCCGGAGCCTCTTTTTGCCGGGAGGCCTCCAACAACCAAGTTGTTCCTCCCCCGGACCCTAAGCGGGCGCCTACCGGATCCGAGGTGCAAAACCATTCCTCTGTACTTACATGCTCTACCGCATGGAAACAATCTACCAAATTTGGAGGTAAAGACAATAACTTTTTCATACCCATGATCATTCTAAGACTCCATCTTATTTTTCGAAAGCAAAAGTAACTTAAATTTTCTATACGGATATCCATTAACCCTTTTTATTACAATTTGTATGGAGTTCAAACCCACTCAACTTCTTTAACACACCCATAAAAAAGTTTGTTTTTACTAAAACGCACTATCAATCAATCCGTTTCCAGTATCTTGGTTGTTGTTTAATTAAATATAGGACATATGGTATACGGTTATGTAAGAGTCAGTACAGACAAACAAACTACTGAAAACCAGCGATTCGAGATTGAGAAATTCACAAAATCGAGGAACATGAGAATCGACAGGTGGGTAGATGAGACGATCAGCGGGACAAAAGTAATCGCCGATCGCCAACTTGGTAAATTATTAAAGCAAATACGTAAAGGCGACATCCTGATCACGACGGAACTGTCACGTCTCGGACGTAATCTTATGCAAGTTATGAGCTTCCTTCATCAATGTATGGAAAGAGACATCATTGTATTTACGGTAAAGGAAGGTTACGAACTCGGAAATAACATTAACAGTAAAATCTTGGCATTCGCATTTAGCCTAAGCGCCGAAATTGAACGCAACCTGATTTCGCAACGAACGAAAGAAGCGTTGGCTCGGAAAAAAGTGCAAGGTGCCAAACTGGGCCGTCCAAAAGGAGAGCGACCGGAAGCCTGTAAGCTAAAAGGTAAGGAAGAGATGATCTTGCAGTATATTAAAGAACATAAGACTAAAGTATATATCAGCAAGAAACTGGGAGTAAACCGGCAAACCTTGAGGGAATTTCTCAAGACTCATCCGGAAATTCCACGGAAATGGAAAAGAATACAGAAGGATTAACAACTCAAGCAATAATTAACGTATGTTAAATTAGTTTAGTTTAGCAGACTTATCGCTCGTTTATTTGTTTATTCCCATTAACTTGCGGAGGAATAAGATAGAAATATACTTGAAATATCCTAAAAAACATTTCATCCTTTATTCCTCTATCATTCATAAAACGCCGCAAGGTTAACATGTATTCAAGACATCAAACATTTGTTTAATCTTTTAATATAAATCTTATGGAAAAAACATTGGTTATTTTAAAGCCTTGTACCGTTCAGCGAGGGCTGATCGGTGAAATCGTAAACCGTTTCGAGAAGAAGGGACTCCGTCTGGCCGGCATGAAGATGGTTTGGCTAACTGACGAGATCTTGAGTGAGCACTACGCCCACCTGAAAGAAAAGCCTTTCTTCCAACGTATCAAGGACGCGATGAGTGTATGCCCAGTGATCGTATGTTGCTGGGAAGGGGTAGATGCCATACATGTAGTAAGAACCTTGGCCGGCGCTACCAATGGTAGAAACGCCGCTCCCGGTACGATACGGGGAGATTATAGTATGAGCGTACAAGAGAATATCGTACACGCATCAGACTCACCGGAGACAGCCGAGATCGAATTGAAACGCTTCTTCAAGAATGACGAGATATTCGATTATGAGCTGAAAAACCTATTGAGTCTTTACGCCAATGACGAGTTTTAAATAAAAAAGAATAGCCGGAAACGAGAGAAATCATTCTCACCTTTCCGGCTCTCATATTTAGAAACCAACATCCTATTCTCCCGAACTGAATGAACAACCTAATTACTAATCTAAAAATCTAATACCATGAAAAACACACTACTGTATCTATAACAGGGCATCCCTGCAAAATGTTTAAGGGATTTCATCCTGAAATTAGAAAGCCGATAAAAAACGTTTGTACACCTCCAATTGCCTTTCAAAACAGAAAGTCGTCTGGGATAATCTTAAGCAGTTCGCTTTTAGCTGTCGATACTCCTCATCCGGCAAGTGGCTCATGGCTTGTATATTTTTAGAAAGTCCCTCATAATCTCCGGGGGCCGAGACAAGGCCCAACTGATTCTCCTTTACAATCTCCTCGCCCTCGCCGCCTCCGCAAAACAAGATAGGAACGCCTAACGGCAGCAAATCAAATAATTTAGAAGGTACGGCTCCTCTTATACGGACCGTCAAGGGAATAATGGAGGCATGGTAACGTGTAAGCTCCTCACGCATCCGTTCCTTGGGCAAAGAGCCATGATAAAAGACCCCTTTATCATGTGTCCTCACATAATCCTCTATCTCCAAGGCTTGATTGCCCCCTCCAAATAAATGAAGCTCCGCTCCCATCCCTTTAAAATCGACACGCTCTATCAACTCCAATATATTCTGCGCCACGCCCAGTAAACCGGCATAGACGATCTTGAAAGGCTTTCGAGAAGAAGGGGGTTGATTCGGTAAAACAAAACGATGCTGCAAATTCCGATACAAGAACGAGGCCTTGCCCGGCTCATACCGCTTTATATAATCCACGATCTCCTTACTCTGCCCTTGACAGGCCGTGGCCTTACGATAAAGGAACCGCTCGATACGCCCCATCACCCCATGATAAACGCCCCCCTCTTTCATGGCCCCCAGCTCCACGGCCGACAACGGCCAAAGGTCTGAGACGTTCAGCACCACCTTTTTCCGGTAGCAACAACGAAAAAGCAACATGGCCGAGGCCGCCGCCAAAACAGGAGGGGTCTGGATGATCACCTTATCATAAGATTTTATACGCTTACGCTTGAGAGCGAAACACCAAAGGGTCGTGGCGAAAGCGCACATACTCACAAGACGGACCAACGGCCTCCTCGAGATCGAGGCATACGTCCAGTACCTGAAGACCGTTATCCCGTTTACATCCTCTGTCTTGGAAAAAGCCCCCCTATATCCATCAAAGATACGTCCCTTGGGATAATTGGGTAGGCAAGTCAACACATCCACCTTTATCCCTAAGCCGGACAGTCCCTCCGCCATGTTCGTAATGCGTGAGGGTGCCGCACCGATCTCTGGAAGATAAGAGGGAGAAACGATCAAGACCCTCATTCCTTCCGGTTCAAAAATTCCACGATCCTTCCGCAAGCCAATCCATCGCCATAGGGATTGACCGCCTTGCTCATCGCATCGTAATAAGCCGTATCATCAAGCAACGCCGAGACCTCGCTCACGATCTTGTCATAGTCCGTACCGACCAGCTTCACGGTTCCCGCCGAGAGAGCCTCCGGACGCTCGGTCGTATCACGCATCACCAACACGGGCTTGCCCAAGCCGGGGGCCTCCTCTTGGATACCGCCGCTATCGGTCAGCACTATCGTTGATTTCTCCATCAGATAGACAAATGACAGATATTCCAATGGCTCAATGAAGAACATATTCTCCAAATGAGAAAGATCCTCGCCGAATACCTCGTGAATCGGTTTGCGCACATTGGGATTCAAGTGCATAGGATAGACAAAATCCACCTCCGGATATTTCCGGGTCAAGTCCTTGATAGCCGTACACATCTGGATAAATCCATCACCAAAGTTCTCCCGGCGATGACCCGTGATCAACACCAGTCTCTTACCCTCAACCAGACGGTTCACGTCATACCCCGAACGCAAAAGCACGCCTTCCAGCTCCTTGTCCAGCTCAGCGTCCGTCTTTATCTTAGTCACCACTTGACGCAAGGCGTCTATCACCGTATTGCCGGTAACCAAGATTGAGTCCGGATTCACGTCCTCCCGCATCAAGTTCTGTTTGCTCAACCGCGTGGGTGCGAAATTATACGTGGCGATACGCCCCGTAATCTGCCGGTTCATCTCCTCCGGCCACGGGCTATAGATATTGTGGGTACGAAGGCCGGCCTCTATATGACCTACAGGTATCTGTTGGTAGAAAGCGGCCAAGGCGGCCGCCGTGCTCGTGGTGGTATCCCCATGTACCAGCACGACATCTGGCGCCGCCTCACGTAATACGTCACGCATACCGGTAAGGACACGGGCGGTCACGTCATATAAGTCCTGACCCTGCCTCATGATATTCAAATCATAATCCGGCGTGATCTCGAACAATTTTAACACTTGATCCAGCATTTCCCGATGCTGTCCGGTAACGCACACGATGGTCTTGAACGACTCCGGATGTTTCTGGAACTCCTTCACCAGCGGAGCCATCTTGATCGCCTCGGGACGGGTCCCGAAGACTAACATTATTTTCCTCATTACAGTGTATTCTTCTATTTAGCGAACGATTATTTCTTGAATGTCCCGCAAAAGTCCAGCACCTCCACGTCATCCCGATAATTCAACCCCGCAAACTCCCTATGATTCACCAAGAAAACCACGATGTCGGCTTTCTCATAGGCCTCCTTATAAGGGGTCAACTTAAACAGCTTATGCTCCGAAACATTCGGCTCCACCACCATGATGTCAGCGTTGTTGCACGATTGCAGCACCTTCGTCGTTATTCCCTTGGCCGGAGACTCGCGCAAGTCATCGATATCAGGCTTGAAAGCCAAGCCCATCATTGCCACCGCCGGCTTGCACCCATGCTTCAGCTCAAACCGTAGCATGGCGTTCCTCACTTTCTCAGCGCACCAGAAAGCCTTGTAATTATTCGTCTCACGGGCCGTCGAGATCATACGGCTCTCCATCGGAAACTCCGCCGTGATGAAGTAAGGGTCCACCGCTATGCAATGACCGCCAACACCGCAACCCGGCTGTAAGATATTCACACGGGGATGCCTGTTCGCCAAGTTGATCAACTCCCACACATTGATTCCCGCTTTATCGCAGATAAACGACAATTCATTGGCGAAAGCGATCTGTACGTCCCGGCTTGAGTTCTCGGTCAATTTACACATCTCGGCCGTCTTGCTATTCGTTGGGTGAAGCGTCCCCTTCACGAACTGGCCGTAGAACTCCATCGCCTTGCGGGTAGAGGCCTCATCCATGCCGCCGATGACCCGGTCGTTATGCACCAACTCATAGATCACGTTACCTGGAAGCACCCGCTCCGGACAATAAGCGATATAGATCTTGCCCTTCAGCTCCGGCCGTTCCGAGAAAATCAAACTAGCCATCCGTTCGGTCGTCCCCACCGGCGAGGTAGACTCGATCACGTACAAATCCCCCTCCTTCAACAAAGGAAGCACCATACGGGTAGCCGACTCCACGAACGATACGTCCGGCTCATGATCCCCCTTGAAGGGAGTGGGTACCACCATGAAATAAGCGTCGCTCACCTGAGGCTCGGTGTAAGCCTTGAAATGCCCGGAGGCCAGTACCTCCCGCAACATCTCCTCCATACCCGGCTCAATGATATGCAATTTCCCTTGGTTGGTAACCTCCACCACCTGGGCGTTGATATCCACTCCGGCGATCTCCACCCCGTGCTTTGCGGCAATAATAGCCGTGGGCAGGCCAATATAGCCCAAACCCATGAAACATGCTTTCATAAGAATTATGTGTTATTTTTTAAGTAAGATATTAGGCCGATCAAGAATGGTCCAACAACGATCAACCTATTGTATAAGAAAGTTTCTTCATAAAATGAATACGAATTGTCTTAGATAGATGAAAACGGTTATACGTAAATGACACTTCTTCATCTACAACCTCGACAGAGGATGCGCCCACCACTCTTATCGCTGCGATATTCGTCACGATCTCATTTCGTGAACAAGACATGATCTCCACGTCCGGAGCCAGATGGATCAAGCTTACGGCTTTCACGCCAGTTGAGACAGAGTCCTCTATCCCAAAACGATCCTTATCAATCGTAAATTTTCGCTGATGCTTACCCAGTGAGCCAAAGCCATCATGCCAAGCCTCTACCTCATTCGGAGAATCTTTGAGAAGCGTCACCCTTGCCCGTCTCCCCACACGAAAGCCTCCCCATGCCTCGCTAGAGTTCTTATCCCCTAGCGCTACCGTATTATGGGCTGCCGTGCCACGCTCGTATTGCCTACGGGCTGTTTTATCATACGTAGAAATTCCGGTATCTATAACGAAAGGCTTACCCCCTATTCGCAACTCATAATTGAACGTATCCGCATGCGAATGGCCGGGTTGGTAAGAGGCCCTTATGTCTCCAACATCCACGATAGCCTCCCAATGGCCCGCCATCAATTTTCGGTAGCCACACGCTCCCATCGGAAGCTTTTCCCAGTCCATATCCAATCGCTTAGCGTATGCAAACAATTGAGTCGGAGAAGGCGCGATTCCCTCAGCGGAATCATTCAGGAGAGGTATCGTATTATCATCATAAACGACAGAGGCTAAATGTCCCAACATGCTACTAGCCCTCTCCCGTAAGCGTTCATTCAGACCTTCCTGCCCTATAAACCTCAAATTATTCATAGAGACATTATAGCAATCCAGCAATCGATCCAACAATATACAATGATACATCGGTGATTGCTCGTAATGAGCACCATCCGGAAGGAGTTGTTCTTCCAGCTCTTTAAATAATAGGTCTTTCGCCTTTTGATAGATCGACTCATCCTTAAAATAAAGCCCGGCCCATAACAAGGAGAAAGCGTCTTCCAATAAGTGATTCCCTAAAAGATGATATTCCAGATTATCCAGTAAAATCTTATATTGGGCATACAAGGAGGAATCCCATTCTCGCTTATTCTCTGCCGGAATATAAGGATGATATCTCGACAGGAACTTGATCCAATTGATGCCTCGTAAAGCGATCGGATAAGGTTCCAGACCATTCTTATTCACACTTATCTCATCAACAAACTTATCAATCCAACAAATAGCCTGCTCAAAAGATATAGCTTCTTGATGAAGATAGTCCATATAATTTAAATTATAGGACCATAATTTGCCAAAACTCTCATCGTTCCATCCTTGGAAGGCGGATTCCTTACCTAAGAACGAGAAACGTCCCGTAACACTATCCAAAGATGGATATTTTGGGATGAATGGGAGTAATCGCAATGGATGCCCTACCTTTGGCAAGGATCGCACATATTGGAAACCCGTAAACTTTCGAACAAAGGCCTGTAATCGATACCTAAGTTGGTAGCGAATTTGGGTAGGCTTCAAGTAGCAAAAGGTAAAAATGTATAAAAAGACAGACATGGTTAATTTGGCTAATACTCAAAAACAGTTAGTTTCAAAAAGTTCTTGAATTCTATTCTTTAATTTATCGGAATATAAAGACATATCCATCTCGTTTTTCCTTTTAAAACAATTATCCGATATTCGATTTCTTAACGACATATCATCTCGTAATCTTTCCAAACAAGCAGCCAAATCATTGACCGAGGTGTGAGAAGTACAGACTCCGACCCCCCAGGATTCTACCAATCGTTCCAAGTACGTATTTTTTGCCACTATAATAGGCAATCCACAATACACACTCTCATACAATTTATTAGGTAAAGCAATCCGCACATTAGGATTATCAGCATCATACACTGAATATATGGCATCAGCTTTACTATACAATGTTTTAATATCACGAGTATAGTTATACTTACCTAAAATTTCAATCCAAGGTTTACCCTGTGTACTTCTAAGCAGCCACTCTTCTTCCTCTACACTACCTCCACCTGCAAAAAAAACCTTCACTCCAGCTTTTTCTGAAGCATCAATTAAAAGCCTCATTTGAGATAAATATCTGATAGCACCAATAAAGCCTATCGTAAATTCACCCGTAGTTTTTCTTTCAAATCCTTTAAAGGCAGATAGATCCGGGACATTGGGCAATTCAAATAATTTTTCCTTTACCACAAATTTCGTATAATGCACATTATAAAATTCTCTCGATGTAACAACTAATGTATCTATACAAGAAAAATATCTTCTTTCCAATGTACAGATACAAGAATCCATTACTCTCCTACAGAAAGATTTAGGTACATTATTTATAAAACTCTCTCGTAAGTCAGCGACCTCATAGACAACCTTTGCTTGATGCTTTTTGGTGTAAGTATATACAATTTGAAGATTATCCAAGCCCGCTGTATAAATAATATCCGGTCGTATCTCGTTCAATGATTTAGTAATAAATGAAGCGATCCTCCTATTTACCCACATTCTTCTCATTGTTTTCGAAAAAGGTGGCACAATTAGCTCTTTAATCCTAAACTCGACATTCTCTATATTTATTAAGCTATAAACATCCTGATTCAACCGTCGAACACAAATGACAGTTATATCACCTAATTCCTTTAATGCATTAATACGTTTATACATTCTTGGATTAGGAACGTGAGACAAAACAAATGCTATTTTCATTGATTATATAGTAATGATTCATCTATTTTTTTAAAACAAGCACCTTGCGCTTTAGCATATTGAATAAATTTTTCGGTCAATTTTAACGATGCATCTGTAGTACATTTAGGATGACCAATAACTACCATATCATCATTTTCCTCACAAGACTTGCGATAAATATTAATCAAATTCGCTGCCATTAAGCCATCCGTACAAGCATGGAAGGATTGTTTTTGGAAGAGTTTCAAAAACAACTCTTTCAACCTATTCAATCTATTTATATGAGAAAGTCCATCATTATAAGAAAACAGAGGAGAATATTTTTTTTGTAACATTCTTTTTAAGTAGATATATTTCAATGAATAATAGGGGCCTATTGCTTTTATACGATATTCATGGAAATATCCATTCAAATCGGGAGTTAGTAAATTATCATTAAAACGCCAATATGTATATGTAGGTGCTTTAGTATAGTCATATTCATGCAGTTTTGTTATTCTTCTACCAGCCGTAACCGATGAATCTATACGGATATCATTAGTTTTGAGCAATTGTATATAATTTTTATAGGACATCAATGAATAACCCCCAGCACGAAAAGCAACTATATTTTTTCCTATAATTGATTTAAGCAAATCAATGCCTTCTTTAAAAGTCTGTTTCAAATAAGATTCATCCATATCACTCATTTTATAATGATCAAAATCAAGAACCCATTTATCATCTATATAATCAGAATATAGCCATTGAGGATGAAAATGATATTGTATACTATGTCCATTATCTTGCAACATTTGGATATTTTGAACGATATTATCGTAGTCTGTTTTCAAATTGTCGTATAATTCACTCAATTCCTTTAACTTAAGCAAATATGCACAATCAATAAAGAATGTCGCACACACATTATACTTGTTAAACAATTCAATATAAGCCTTCGTTGAACTAATTAAACAAGATTCTACCGAGCCAACAACATCACCCAAGACTAGTTCATAATCAAATGTAAAATAAATACAATTCATACTATTACTAAATTATCAATCCACCAAAAAACAACTCAAGTAAGTATATATCATTTTATTAACTCAAAAATTCCAAAAATGTATTCAGAATACATCTTTAATACTATATTTCAAAACAACTACATAGAAATACAAAGAGAAACAGTGATTTAACAACCAGACTTTATAGGATCCATTCCTAGTGGGATTATGTTCTATTGGCAATACATCTCTTAGATTCAATATTTTTTTTAATTTAAATGGATTAAAACAACTTGAATTCATACAAACATAAATAGCATAATTAATTAATCTAAATTTAGTATAATCCAAAATAGATAGTTGTTCGAAAGACAGATTTTTATGAGCAATAATATAATTCTTTAAAAAATTAAAATTTTGGCAATAGAGATAACAACGATCAAAATCAAATTTACGAGAAGCACTTCCTGAGCGAATCTCAACACAATAAAGAGGAGTTTCATGAAATATAATAGCTTGTGAATAAATATAAACAAGAGAAATAAACACAACATCTTCACCAAGAACTACCTGCTCAGGGAAACGCAAATGAAAACTATTCAAAAAATCTCGATTAAAGACACAGCCACATGCACTTCCACGATTAAAACCTTTCTGATATAATTCTATACCTGAATAAAACTCATGATTTTTAATACCTAAATGATTCCATGGATAATAATTAACAGATTGATTATCATTACTTATTGATTTACAAATCAAAACATCCCACGATTGATTTATAATATCAAGGGACAGGAGTTCGGATAAAGACCCTGTGTACAAACAATCATCAGAATCTAAAAAAATAATCCATTTCCCGCTTGCCATTTGCAAACCATTATTCCGAGCAACAGAAACTCCACTATTTTGCTGATCTATGACATATATATTATTATGAATCAACAAATAATCATATACAATATGCATAGAACCATCGGTGGATCCATCATTTACAACAATGATTTCAAAAAATGAATCATCCAAACCTTGATTAAAGACAGAGGATAAACAGCGATCGATATATCCCTCTGTATTATAGACTGGTATAATTACAGAAAATAGCTTCATACTTCTTTAAGGTTTAATTTAGGATATACTTCAGAATATATAAAAATAGTTGACAATAAGGTAAGATCAATATCTCCTTTTAAATTCAATATAATAAAAAACAAAAATAAGGTAATTGAATACTTTCTACAATTCGTAAAATTGCATTTATAAAATATTGTTTTTAAAAACAAATACTGAAAATAGATAAAAGACATAAGGCCTAATACTCCAAAATAAAATATATTTCTTAAATAGCCCACATCCGTATGTTTATAATAAAAAATTCCACTTGAATCCATCCATTTAGCATCTCCAATCAGCCAAGTTTTCATATTATCAGGAATAGTACTATACATATCAATAAGCGTATTAGTAGAACTTGATTCAAAACTACCTGATTCGCTATAATTTTTAAACATCTCAAAACCAAAAGAGGAAAGAACCTCCAAATCTACAGAGTTATAATTAGAAACAAAAAAAAGAACTGACAGACATATTACACAAGAAGCAAAAACAGATAGCACCAACTTGAAAAAACGATGTACAGAGTGAATTCCTGCTGAAAAGATAAAGAAAAAAGCTATGCAAGCACCTACTAGTGTAGTTCTAGCCATAAAAGTACCTCCCAGTAAAACACAAAAGAACGTAGTAAAAAACAGTATATTTTCTCCTATTGATTTTATTCTATAACGATAATAAAAAGACATTACAATCAGAATAAATCCATGAATTATTCCAGAACTAAAAAATCCTGTACCGAAGCCTATCAACCTAAATCCTTCACTTTGTTCTATTCCAAATTCAGCAATTTCGTCATATCGTATTAAAGATGTAAACAAATCATGAAAACTAGAATTAGCAAACATAGCAAAGGAAATTAACATCTGAACAACTGCAACCGCTACGAAATACTTAACTACAGTAAAAAAACACATTCTCCCATAAATACGGGAAAATAGCAAAGCGATAGGATAAGTTCCAAATATAGCTAAAAAAAAGCTAAAACCTAACCGTATATAAGGCATCTCATAGGATCCATTCAGAAAAATGGAGACAATAGAGAAAAACAACACCCACAAATAGGGCTTCATTAATCTAGAAACATTACTTAACACCGCAAACTTAGGTCTTCCTCGAACACTATGATATGCATACAAAAACATACCAAAAATACCGAACAGTTTATTCACAGTTATCGGGAGAAATACCAACTGAAGTTGGTATACATACAAGAACATCAGCACATATAATATAGATTTTTTTATCATATACGATCCTGCTTAATCACTAAAACGAGATAGTTAAACAATAAATTCAATCCTCTCTATCGTACCATGCTTTTATTGATAACGCCGTAATTATTTTGCTTATCATAGAAGTATATTTATTTTTTTTATTTCGGCAAATACTATACAAGATATAATGACGCACTCTATCCACCCATTCATTTTCCCAATATAGAATATTCCAAAAAGGAATTTGTCCATAAATCTCCTTTTGCAAAAAAGCCTTCCTGCACTGATAGAATCTTTCGTTGTAAAACACTCCTACATTTGAAGTTATACTACCATGTCCTACTCGGTAATAAACCATTTTTATTGGTAAATAATCAAACTTATGGTTATTATAAAGGCACTTATAGGCAAAAGGATAATCCTCCATATAGCGATATTCCTCATCGTATCCACCTATCTCATCGAACAAACGATGACGAATCAATAACGCAGGGGTAACTATAAAGAAAGAAGTGAGAATGCTTTTTTGCTGAGTAACCAAATCAAAGTGTAACATTTTCCGCCGCTTTTCATTAGGATAGATGCCTCCATATATTTTCCCCCCCGTTTCTTTATCCACATGAAACCTCTGTAAGTCACAAACCACCAAATCTCCACCACCTTCGTACTTCTTAACAAATTCCTCTATTCCTGTAGAAACAAGAATATCATCTCCGGCGATAAATTTGATCCATTCACCTTTACACTCCGCTAAGCCTCTGTTCGCATTAGCAGGAACACCACTATTAATTTCGGCTTCTACCATTATAGTATTAACAAATCGATCCTTGTTTGCTTCAAACCATTTTTTACAAATCGAGACCGTTTCATCCGTGGAACAATCATCACTAACTATCAACTCAATGTTTGTATAAGTTTGTGCTTTAGCGCTCTCCAAGGTTTCTAACACATACTCCGAAGAGTTATAGGTAATTACTACTATCGAAACTAACGGTTTATTTTCCATATATCAATTTTCTAAACAAAATGACCATACTTCCCATATACAATATATAATTCACAAAATAAGCTTGCGTAAGTCCAACAACTCCATTCCATCGCATAAACAAAAAACCTAGAAGAACAAATCCCATAGAAAAAAAGATCTCCGTACTGATAAATGTCTTGGTCATTGATTTTGCGACCATCAAAAAGGCCAAAAGCCAGCTACAGATCTTAAAGAAATCACCCGCCATTTGCCAAGCAAAGAGATTCTCCATAGGAAGAAATTCCGGGGTGAACAGGATACGGATAACCACGTAGCGCAGCAAGTAGACCAGTGTAAAACCAGCCAACAACATTGGAACGATCACCTTATAGGCCTTGAATATCTCACGACGCAACTCCAACCTATCGGTCAGCTCAGAGAGGCGAGGAAGATAATAGACAGAGAAAGAAGAGGTGATCACCATCAAATACATACCAGAAATACGATTCATTCCCTCCCACCAACCAGCCTCCACCGGAGAAATCTCCGAGATCACGTAGCCACGAAGCAACATCTGAGATGCGGGAACCGTAGCTGCGGTAGTCAAGGTCATCAATGTATAACGGAAATATTTCCGGGCAAGGACACCATCCAGCTTGTTCTTGAAATAATTAAAATTCACCCAAGGTAATTTCCGTACCATCCAAAGGGTGATAAAGAGCATCACGCTTTGGTAAGTGACAGCACTGATCAATGCTCCAGGTAAACCCAACGTACAGACAAAGCCTAGTGTAAACACCAATCCAACAAGGCTGTTAGCGATATTGATCCTTACATAACGCTTGAACTCCTTAAAGCCGTTGATAATGGAAGTGAGCATCATGTTCAAGGCATAGAGCAACACCGTGAACCCAAATATGACAAACACAGATCCATACTCCGGTGAGAGCATGACATACTCACTCAGATAAGAGTGAAAGAAGATCATCAGTAGCCCTACCGATAATGAACAGACCACCGTAATCCGCAATGCGGCAGATAAACAGTCTCTTACCTTATCCTCATCCTCCTTGTATTCAGATATATATTTAGTGATGCCACTGTTGATACCTCCACTGGAAAGGGACATCACGATTGAGGCGAAATTATTAAGTTGTCCAACCAGCGCCACCCCAGTGGGGCCAATGATGGAGGCGACTACCTTAACACTGATCAACCCGGTTAGCATCTTCACTAAAGTGGACATGGCCGTAAAGGAGAAAACCTTCACAATATCCGCCGAAGTGAAACGCTTACACAGGGAAAGCAATCTTCGGATCAATACTCCCATGCGTTCAGCAACTCAACCACCTTCTCCGCCTCCTCATCCGTCAGCGCAGGACTCATCGGTAAGCTCAACTCCTCCCTATGGATCTGCTCCGTGATGGGAAAAGAAAGATCATTCCATTCCTTATAGCACTCCTGCTTATGAGGTGGAATCGGATAGTGAATGATAGTCTGAACACCATTTTCCAAAAAGTATTTCTGTAGCTCATCCCTGCGCTCCGAACGGATGGTAAAGATATGGAATACATGCGCATCCCAATCCTTCACAATAGGTGTAACGATCCGTGGATTCTTGATATGCTCGATGTAATACTTGGCAATCTGTTTTCGGATAGCACCATCCTCATCCAAATGTCTCAGCTTCACATCCAAGATAGCGGCCTGTATCTCATCCAATCGGCTATTACGCCCCCTGTATTTAAATACATACTTACGCTGTGATCCATAGTTGGCCACAGCACGCACGATCTTAGCAAGCTCCTCGTCATCCGTCGTCACCGCACCTCCGTCACCCAAGGCTCCCAGGTTCTTACCCGGGTAAAAGCTATGACCTGCAGCGTCTCCCAATGAGCCGGTCTTCCGTCCCTTAAACATGCAACCATGTGCCTGCGCATTGTCCTCCACCAACTTGAGACTATACTTCTCGCACAACTTTCCGATCTTATCCGTATAGGCACATTGTCCATAAAGATGCACAATCAAGATCGCCTTGGTCTTTTCCGTAATGGCAGCCTCGATGCGGCTGTCATCAATCTGATAGGTTTCAAGGCTAGGTTCCACTAACACTGGTATCAAACCATTTTCTGAGATGGCAAGAATAGAAGCGATGTAGGTATTAGCCGGCACGATCACCTCGTCACCCGGCTTCATCATCCCCATCTCTACATAAGCACGGAATATCCAGATCAAGGCATCCAAACCATTTGCGCAACCTACCGTGTACCTTGTCCCGATATAAGTAGAATAATCCGCCTCGAACTTCTCATTCTCCTTTCCCTGAAGATACCAACCTGAATCAATCACTCGACTCACAGCCTCATGAATCTCAGACGAGTATCTGTCGGTTATTTTCTTTAACTCTAAAAACTTGATCATGATATATTTTTTTTGATATAATCAGCTAAATCCACGGATTGGTCCTGTAAATAGTCAAATAGATCTTTTGATGAATAATCCCGAATATAAGGATCCGCTTTAAAATGAAGACACAAATCTATGATTGAATAATCCTTATTCCTTAGAGCAGCGTCTTTCGCATACATAAAGACAGTTGTTCCATTATTGTTTTGGACATTAATCTGTGCCCCATTCTCCATCAGATAACAGAATACATCAATCGAATTATTATAAGCTGCAACCATTAGTGGTGTCCATCCATGTACAAGTTCCTTCTCACAAACATAATAAGTAATAAAGGGAATTTCTTTCAGTTCATCTAAACGATTCTGTTCGCAACAATCCAATACCAACCCCATGCAATCTTTATAAAGATCTATGTCATAGTCAATGGTAGCAACCGTTATTTTATCTCGGTTCTCAAAAAGAACAGTACCAGGTTTAGCCTCGCTCTTTGTATCTAAAATTACGGCTTTTATAATTGGTATACCTAGCATCTTAGGCAGTTGATAATCCCTAAAATGAAATGCCCTAACTTGCAAAGACAATTGATAGGCTGTTGAATGAAAGTTAAGGCACAAATTTGAATAGTCTATACTTGATTTAGAATAATAAGCGGACTCCTCTTTAGGCTGTCTATACGCCTTAACACTATCCTCAATTAAATACTGAAGATGGTTCTTTACTAACAGTGTACCTTGCTCAATATATTTAAGGTAAAGATCTTTCGCTGTATCTGTCGGATTTATCTCAATGACTGATTGAGCGATAATATCGCCCGTATCAATACCCGAGTCGATATAGTGCAACGTAACTCCAGTCTGTTTCTCTCCATTAAGGATTGGAAATGCACTAGTATACATACCTTTGTATGCGGGTAACATAGAAAAATGTATATTAAACAACCTTCTGCTGACAAACAAAGAAGGGTTAATAATCCGATCAAACTCCAAAGACAAGAACAATAAATCACTATCAATATAGACTTTTTCTAGAGTCGTTATCTCTATTCCATTCTCCTGTGCATATTTCAAGAATGATCTTTGAAAACCGTCAATACCCTTATCATTCCGATTAGGGATGATTTTTATAGGATACATCGGGTAATACTGTGTTAGATATTGGCATATCTCAACTGCGATATTATTTTTTCCCGCAACGCAAATATTCATTTCTTATATTTTATAAATTCATCATAATCACGTATGTAATCCGCTTCATCATAACCATGAGAAGCCAGTACAAGGCAGACAGCTCCTGTTGAGAAATCATCGAGCGTGCGCCAAATTCCAGGCACGATATACAAACCTTGATAAGGTCGATTCAAGACGAAGGTACGTTTAACCTTGCCATCATCCAGCGTCACTGTAAAACTACCGCTTGCCGCAATAATTAATTGGCTCAGCTCCCTGTGTGCATGTCCCCCACGGCTCTCGCCTCCAGGCACATCATACAGATAATAAGTACGACGCACTTCAAATGGAATGTCCTCCTTATTCTCCACTACCGTAATGTTTCCCTTGCGGTCGCTATGATGCTTGTCCAACTCTATGACAGTACAATCATAAACTTTGCTCTCTCTCATCAGGCCGCCTCCTTTCTGACAGGAAGGCAATATAAATTAATGCATTTTATCCCTCCCTGTTTTATATTATTTAACGTTTTAACATATTGAAGAAAATCATCAGAATCACGAATGTAGTCCTCCTTTTCATAAAGATCTGAGGCCAAGACCAAACAAATGGAGCCAGAAGAGAAACCCTGTTCCGCAGCCCAAATGCCGGGAGGAATATGCAAGCCATAAAAAGGACGATTCAACAAAACGCTACGCTTGTTTACCCCATCATCCAACATCACCTCAAAGCTGCCACTTGCAGCAATCAGAAACTCAAGACATACCTTATGAGCATGACCACCTCGTGCCTCACCTCCCAGTATATCATACGAATAGAATACTCGCTTGATATCAAACGGCACATTCACATTCCCATGGATCAGTGTGATATTCCCCGCCCGGTTCTCAATCTTAGGAAGCTCCACGATCGAGCAATCATAAACCGTTACTTTACACATACTATTTTTCGTTTTAAAGATTTCGAAACAGGAATCTCATAATAATGATACACCACATAATTGGAGAAAAGGATGAGCAAGAAACAAACAACCATCTCCAATTGCCATGAAGAACGAGACTCCACAAGAACCACCAGCCTTAAACCATCCAGTTCCATCCACGGGATAATGATGAAGGAAAATCATGATAGCAAATATGAAACGAAGAGATTGCAGCAAGGATATCATGGATTCATTATCCTTAGGAATTCTTGATAATCATAAATGTAGTCCTCCGCATCATAGGGCGTGGATGCCAATACCAAAGCCAAGGAATTGGTAGAGAAATTATTCATCTCACGCCAAAGCCCCTTGGGGACATACAAACCATAATAAGAGCGATTCAAGGCATAAGTGGTACGCACCTTACCATTGTCTATCACCACATCAAAACTACCCGAAAGGGCTACGATGAACTCTTCGTTCTCCTTATAGGCATGACCGCCCCTTCGCTCACCACCGGGAACGTCATAGATCCAATACGTCCGTGCTATTTTGAAAGGAATATGTCTCAATTCCTCAATAATAGACAGGTTGCCTCGCTTGTCCAAGATTTTGGGCAAGTCGATAATCTTAACTCTATCTTCCATATTGTTTGATAAAAATGATTGGTCAAGTAACATGGTCACTCCTTCCATGTAAACGATTTATAGTAAACTACCACTATAACGTACTCTTACCTATCAACAAGCCACGTTCATGGTAATATAAATCTGTTTGATTTCATATTTTGCCCTATCAGGTAACCTTTACTTCCTTTTGCGGCCGAGGAATATAGTTATTAGAAAAGAAAGATACATCCACTTTCTCGACCTCCAGTTAGCATCCAATTCAGGGCATACCCTCTTTAAACCCAAATCGGTCATTTGAGAATGATTTTTTCCGTGATCGGTTTAGTAAAATATTGTAAATTAGCTTTTTATAGATTGTGTTTTCTAATGGTGGTCATTAGTAAAATGTAGTCATAAATATTCTGTTTTTCAAAGTATTATAGGCTTGATCACACATTTTGAATGTTCTAATGACCGATTTGCGTTAAAAGTTAATTCTGATTTCAACACTAGCCCGTGGTCAATGTGATCTTATCGGAGATCAAATCCTGCGTATATAGATATACGCAAACATGAGTTTAAACTATATTTATCGTGATAAGTCACCGAGACAAATCCCTCAGCATAACACAAATAGTGGAGTACAAATCCGGAACCTCCTTTTGAAGACTATAAAGTATCACGCTTGCGTCAATATCAAAATAATGATGGACAATGATATCTCTCATCCCTTTAATATCCTTCCAGTTTACAGCCGGATATTTAAGAAGTAATTCCTTATTCGTTATTTTGTCTAGATTTTTGATTGCCTCACCTACAGCGACAAGTTTCATACAAACACTATCCAATAGAATCATACCAGACTCATTCATATAAAAATCATCAACCTTATGAATATGCGAAGTTCTTGCCATTATCATTGAAAGAGTATCCTTTATCTGCGACAAGGTATCCAAGGCCAACTCCGTATCAAACATAGATTCCCTCCCTCTCGATTCGTTTACGAAGCAACTGATTCATCCGGTCTCTAAGACGGATGATATCCACCGGGCTTCCCAACAGTTCTTCCAATTCATTTTTCAAATGGGAGAGAGAGAAAAGCCCTTGCGCCTCACCCTCGTAATAAATGTCCACATCACTGCTTTCCGTCTGTTGATCACGAGCCACAGAGCCAAAGATACCCATCCTCAAGATTCCGTACTTTTTGCCTTGACGAACCTTGAAGTCTCTTAATAACGCTAGGATCTCTTGTCTCGACTTCATAAGAAAATAGAATATTGACAAAGAAACAAATAAATATCCAATTATGCAATCATTCATAAACCAAAACACCTACCCCTCCCCCAGCACATACTTCACGATCGCCCGCCGGATATTGCGCAAGCTCTTGCCTTGCTTGAAGGGGAGCAGGGGGATGATGGCGTTGATGAATTCCTTGCTCTTGATCAGTTTGGCCGGTTCCACGCAGTCGCAAAAGACCTCGTTGAAAAGGTCGGTCAGCACCGTTTGGCAGAGGGTGGCCACATCCGGGCATTGGGCGATTCGCTTTACGAAGTCGTGACGTACCTCCTCGTCTTGGATATAGGAGGCTAATAAATCACACGGCTCCGGATCCGGCCTCACGTCTTTTTCCGAAACGACCTCCGGCTTTTCTCCCGGGTCCAAGCAAATATATTGAATGGCAAACATGGCGTTGGGCAGCACCTGTATGTTCTCGCCATGGATGTGCAGCACACACGGGCTCGCTTTCTCTTCACTCATATCTTCTTCTTTTTCCTGTCACCGAATTACTTTTATGCGCAAATAACTTACCGATAGGTGCAAATAACTTACCGGACCGTTTTTTCTCACTCTTTTACCTTTCCTTTACCAGCCTAAACTTTAAATCAAACGAGTTAATGAAAGAATGTATCATGTCCTTTTTCAACGCCCCCATCTCCAATCAAGTGCCGAGTGGCGTGACCAGTGTCAAACAGTTGCATACCTATATCACCTCCAACGAGTGGCTGAAAGAACGAACGCTCAGCGTACAGGACGCTTTGAGCGACGAGAAACGGTTCCGCAAACTGAAGCAAAACTTACTGCCATACGTCACACCGGCCGGGGTCTTCTCCTATCGCAAGGAAGACCGCCTGTTATTCCTTTCCGGAGAGTTTGTCATCGATATCGACCATCTCCCCTCGCCGGAGGAAACCCTCCACTGGCGAGACACCTTGTTCGCCGATAATAAACTGAGACCGGACCTAGCTTTCGTCAGCCCAAGCACCACAGGCGTGAAACTGCTCGTCCCCTACCGGCTCTCACCCAAGGCTTCCATAGAGGAATCTTTTGATAAGGCACGGCTATCGGCATGGGAATACCTGAAATGGAAATACGGATTGAATGCGGATGCCTCAAACGCCGATCTCTCACGGGCGTGTTTCCTCTGCCATGATCCCTCCGCTAAGCTGCGGGAGAGTTGATAGTTGACAAATGACAGTTGACAGTTTAAATCATAAATTATAACTTATAAATCAAATGAATCCATTATCAGATTTAGAGCGGCTTGTCGCCGCCATCGAACACCAAGGGGCGAACATCGCTCCCACTTACCAAGAGTATATGCCGATCGCCTTCGCCACCGCCAACGATTGCGGGGAAGCGGGAAGGACGTTCTTTCATCGCATCTGCCGCCTGTCCGAGAAATACCTCTACGAAGAAGCGGACAAGCTATACGACCACGCCCTCAAAGCGGGCAACGGGCGCAACGGATTAGGCTCCGTCTTCCACTGGGCCGAGATTGCCGGCGTAAAAACGGACAAGCAACTGGCCGACACCTTCCGCCAATACCTGAGGGAGAACAAGAATCCTTCAAACCTTCAAGCCCCTCTCACACCCACACACGCACATACGTACGCACGTGAGGACTTGCCACCCGCTTTCCCGGATTATCCGTGGCCCCCGTTCATCAAGCAGATGATCGATTGCGGGAACTCCATCGCCCAGCGTGACATACTCCTGCTGGGAGTATTCACCGTACTCGGGGGCACCTTGAACAAGCGGGTACGGGTGTTATACGGACAAAAATACATGTACCCATGCCTACAAACCTTCATCGTAGCGCCTCCCGCCTCCGGAAAAGGAGCCTTGACATGGGTCAGGCGCCTAGCTGAACCTATTCACGAGGAGATGATGGCCCGCTACAAAGACAGCCTAAAGAATTATCGGGAGGAAAAGAACCGATGGGACTCACTCGGCAAGAAACGCTCCGAGACGCCCGAGCCGGAACAACCGCCCCTCAAGATGTTCCTCATAGCCGGCGATAACTCGGGTACCGGTATCTTAGAGAACCTCATAGAGGCCGACGGCGTGGGGCTGATCTGCGAGACCGAGGCTGATACCGTGAGTACCGCCATCGGAGCGGATCACGGCCATTGGAGCGATACCTTGCGTAAATGCCACGACCATGAGCGACTGGCCTTCAACCGGCGTACCAATCATGAGTACCGGGAATGCGATGAGTCTTATCTCAGCGTATTGCTAAGTGGAACCCCGGCGCAAGTAAAGCCGCTGATCCCCTCGGCGGAGAACGGCCTGTTCTCTCGCCAGTTATTCTATTTCATGCCACCCATCGATGAGTGGATGGACCAATTCGATTCGGAAGGCGAGGATTACGGCCTACGCTTCGCCACATGGGGAACACAATGGAAACAGGTACTGGACCTGATCAACGGATCGGTCCAAACGATCCAGCTAAGGCTATCCGAGAAACAGAAAGAGCTGTTCAACCAACGGTTCGCCCAGTTATTCTCCCACGCCGGTTACGCCTATGGAGGTTCCATGCGAAGCGCCGTGGCCCGTATCGCCATCAATACCTGCCGGATCCTGAGTATAGTAGCCCTGTTGAGAGCCTTGGAGAAATTCCTCCCTCCCCAACAAAAAATTTTCAATTCTCAATTTTCCATTTTCAATTCCCCCGGTCTCTCCCCCGCCCCGGAGATACCCATCGAGAATATCAAGGATGGTATCGTCCCCAAGCTGGACCTGCGGGTCACCGACGAGGATTTCCAAGCCGTACTCACGCTCATAGAGCCTCTTTACCGCCATTCGAGCTACGTGCTGGGCTTCCTGCCTACCTCCGAGGCCATCCCTGTCCAGACCTCTCCTGAACAGGCTTTATTCAATGCCCTCCCAATGATGTTCTGCCGTCGGCAGGCCGTGGAGGAGGCAGCGAAGAACGGCATACCCGAGAAAACACTCGACTCCTCCCTCAAACGGATGCTGGAGAAGGGAACACTGATCAAGACCGCACGGGGATTCGCCGATATCGGGTATCATTTCTATATCACACGGGACGGGGAATTACACCGCTGCCGGCCGGTCAACCAGATCGGGGCGCACGCAGCCGGATGGAACGACAAAAGTATCGGTATATGTTACGAGGGAGGACTCGACGAACAAGGCCGTCCGGCCGATACCCGGACCTACGCCCAGCGCTGTACCTTGATGGATCTGCTACGGCAATTACGAAGGGATTACCCGGAGGCACGCATCCTAGGACATTACCAACTTAGCCCCTATATCCGTAAGGCTTGCCCCTGCTTTGACGCAAGGGAGGAATACGGGGAGATCTAGCATTAGAATTTCTTACCAAAGGCTATATTCAAGAAGGTCTTCACCAATATCTTGAAATCGAACAGCCAAGAGCGATGTTCCAGATAGAACAGGTCGTAACGCAAGCGGCGGAGCATCTTATCGACCGTGTCCGTATACCCATTGTAGAGCGTGGCGTAAGAGGTCACCCCCGGACGGATCTGGTAGAGGTAACGGTAACGAGGATCACGCTCCATGATCTGGTCGATGTAGAACTTACGCTCGGGACGGGGACCGATAAAGGACATGTCGCCCACGAAGACATTCCATAACTGGGGCAGCTCGTCCAAGTGATGTACCCGGAGGAATTTTCCGACACGGGTCATCCGGGGATCTGCCCCACCCTTGTAAAGGGCCGGACCGAACTTCTCCGCATCCAGACGCATACTGCGAAACTTATAGATGTTGAACGGGCGACCGAAACGACCGATACGCTTTTGCTTAAAGATCGCCGGGCCTCCATCCTCCCGTTTTACGGCGATATAACAAAGTAAAAACAGCGGGGAGAATACGA
>NZ_RAYG01000078.1:0-1837 GCF_003670185.1 Parabacteroides sp. CH2-D42-20
GGAGGTGTGTCAAAATGCACATCTCCTTTTTTATGCACAAAGCCCCGACTTTCACAAGCTGGGGCTTTGTTATTACCTAAAGAATTTGTATCTTTAAGCATACAATTTATACTATGGCAAAGATACATTTTCGTCCTTACAATCCCAACCAAACAGTGCTTTTTCCTCCAAGAATTGACGAGGATATTGCAGAGAACGAACCGGTGCGCATGGTTAACGCTCTGGTTGAGAGCCTGAATCTTGAAAGTTTCAGAAAGTTGTATAAGGAATGCGGCCGCAGCGCTTACCATCCCAGGATGATGCTCAAGGTCATTCTGTATGCCTATATGAACAACATCTACTCCTGCCGTAAAATCGAAAAGCTCCTTCACCGTGACATCCATTATATCTGGCTTGCCGGATATGAGAAACCGGATTTCATCACCATCAACCGTTTCCGCAACCGGGTGAAGAAGGAAATCAACGAGGTGTTTACCCAAACCGTACTCCTTCTCTCTTCCAAAGGCTTCATCAGTCTGAATGTGGAATACATTGACGGGACAAAGATTGAATCCAAAGCCAACAAGTATACTTTCGTCTGGCGAAAAACGGTCGAGCAGAACCGTGAACGTCTGATGAAGAAGATACATGTCCTGTTGGAACAGATAGACGATGTCATCGCCCAGGAGAACTCATCGGAAAGCAATGAGAAAATAGAATTCACTCCGGCCATGCTGACTGAAATGGCGGGAGAATTGCGTCAAGCACTTGAACAGGTTCCTGAACCCTCCACGAAAGAGGAAAAGACTGCGTTGAAAAAGAAACGCAAACAGCTGAAGGAGCTGGAAGAGCACAGGGACAAGCTACAGGAATACGACAACTGTCTGGACACGCTGCAGGACAGGAACTCCTATTCCAAAACGGACAACGACGCTACTTTTATGAGAATGAAGGAGGATGCCATGCGTAACGGCCAGACAAAGCCCGGTTACAACCTCCAGATCGGCACCGAGAACCAGTTCATTACCGATTTTGCACTCTTCCCGAACCCTACGGATACACTGACCATGATACCTTTCCTGCAATCCTTCTCAAGCAGATATGACAGGTTGGCCCATACGGTGGTTGCCGATTCCGGCTACGGTTCTGAGGAGAATTACCGCTTCATGTCAGAAAACGGTATGGAAGCCTACGTCAAGTACAACTACTTCCACATGGAACAGCGGCCGAGGTTCAAACCGGACCCGTTCAAGGCGGAAAATTTCTACTACAATGAAGAACATGACTTTTGCATTTGCCCCATGGGACAGAAGATGCAAAGAATAGGGACCGGACATGTGAAAACCGCATCCGGATATATCAGCGAAAATGCCAGATACAGAGCCGTCAGATGTGAAGGTTGTCCGCTAAGATGCCGATGTTTTAAAGCAAAAGGAAATAGGACGATAGAACTGAATCACAGGCTCAGAAAATATAGGCAGAATGCCAAAGAGCTGCTCTGCTCCGAGGAAGGGCTGAAACACAGAGGACAGAGATGTATAGAGCCGGAAGCCGTGTTCGGACAAATGAAATACAATATGAACTACAAACGTTTCCGCCATTTTGGAAAGGATAAGGTCTTCATGGACTTTGCCTTCTTTGCCGTTGCCTTCAATATAAAAAAGATGTGTGCAAAAATGGCTAAAGAAGGTATGGATTGGCTGATTAGACGGTTTTATGAGCTTACAGTAGCTATATTTAGATGTTGCGAACACATAAATCAAAGAAATCCTCAAAATATCGCAGCTTAAAGAAAATGAACCGAGTGGTATAGTAATGAATAAAAAAGAAGGTGCATCGTGCATTACGACACACCTCC
>NZ_RAYG01000079.1:0-1564 GCF_003670185.1 Parabacteroides sp. CH2-D42-20
AAATTCAAGGCAATTAAAACAACTATAAATCAGAGACTTACAAAGATTTGGCAAAGATAAAGGAAATAACGACACGAGCATGACAGATTTGTTAAACGACATATACACAGACGGTTGCAAAACGAAAAAGTACCGTTTATCCGACTTCTTCAATCGGTGGTGGGACGAGTACGCACAGCACCCGGCGGAGTACATCACCCCCGAACAGTACAAGGCGGTGAACGCTATCCGTGTGTGCCGTACAGCCGCTTTGGGGATAGACACATACGTTTGTCCCGATTGTGGAGAAGTACGGGAAATCAGTCATAGCTGTAAGAACCGTTTCTGCCCGTCATGTGGCTGGCGTGACACGTTGAAATGGGCGGCACGCATGAAAGACAAGTTGCTGCGAGTGCCACACCGCCATGTGGTTATGACCTTGCCGCATATATTACTGGACTTGGTGAAGCGCAACAAGAAAGAAATATTGAATATCCTGATGCGCACATCGGCTGAAACCGTTAAGGACTGGATGCAGCACAAGTTCGGCTTGAAAACCGGAGTGATTGCCGTACTGCATACCTACGGGGAAACGAAACAACTCCATGTACACACGCACATGATTATGTCGTGGGGCGGTATTGACAGCAACGGAAAGATTGTCATCCCCGAACGTGATTATGTACATATCCCCTCAATCCGCAAGGTGTTCCGCTACAAGTTTGAAAATGCGCTGATAGGGTTGTTCGACACGGGCAGGCTGGAGCATGACTTCCATGACCGCATGGAGTTTATGGGCTTCATCAAAAAAGTGGCGAACAAAAAGGACTGGATTGTACATTTGGAGCAGCCTATACAGATGCCGGAGCAGGTGATACAGTATGTGGGCAGGTATTCCAAGCGGGCGTGCCTGAGTGAATACAAGATTACGGCAATGGACGGTGAGAACATTTCATTCCGTTACCGTGATTACAGGAACTCACCCGACAGGAGAAACCCGGTTGAAAAGGAACTGACACTGCATTACCGGGAGTTCTTCCCCCGGTTGCTGCAACACGTTCCACTGCGCTATTTCCGCATCGTGAGGTACTACGGCTTCTATTCCAACAAAGGCAACCTGCCGGAAGAATACTTCGGACGGGATGAAAGCGAAATAAAGGAAGCCGAGTTGCAACAGGCAGAAAGTGAATACGAGAACCCGTATTTCTGCGAGCATTGCGGACGGATGAGAGTTTACAGCCACACTACGGTAATGAGTAGTGACATCACATATACGGTTGTACTGGAGCATTGCGACATACACCGGAAAAAAGCGGCATGACAGCAACATGGGATAGCTATGCCTTGCCGTGAACAAAAACAGAAAAATCCCATGAAACGAAAGAAAGGAGAACTGAAAATGAGTGAAATACGGATAAGAGCAGTAATAAAACGAACGGGGTGCAGGCATGAACTTCACACCTCTTTCTGCCGGAAACAGCAGTCTAAAATTGAAGTTCTATATAATATGTAATAGTGTATGGTGGGTAAAACTGCCTTGAACAAGGAAATGAAGCACCTAAACGGTGCATATTTCCGAACCATT
>NZ_RAYG01000080.1:0-1401 GCF_003670185.1 Parabacteroides sp. CH2-D42-20
TTTCGATAAGTGGCTGCATATTGCGTCGATAGGTAGCCATTGTCCGGTTCAAACCACTGTCCGATACCGTGTTAAGGTGTAACTTTGTACCCGAACAGTGAGGAATACCCGGATGAAGCGACTTGGAGTTTGAAAGGTGTTTTCCCAATCCGACAAACGGAGGATTTTTGTGCCCTCAAAGACACAGCAAGATATATTTTCAGTTACCCGAATAATTCTAAGTAACTGAAAACACCTTCACCGCCGTGGGTAGAATTATCCTCCGCAGTCGGATAATTTCGGGGTTCCTTAATCAAAGATTAAACAATGGATGAACCATTAAATTAAAAGAACAAGAGAATGGAAAAGAAGAGCAAGTACGGGAGAAATCCCAAATTGAACCCGAAGACGCACTGCGTGATGGTGCGCTTCGATGATGAGGAATGGAACAAATTTCTCACGATGTACGAAGAATCACAGGTGTATGCGAAAGCTGTTTTTCTGAAGGCGCATTTCTTCGGGCAGAAGTTCAAGGTGCTGAAAGTGGACAAGACGCTGGTGGACTACTACACCAAACTGTCGGACTTCCACGCCCAGTTCCGTGCCATCGGTACGAACTACAATCAGGTCGTTAAAGAGTTGCGCATCCACTTTTCGGAGAAGAAGGCGATGGCGTTGCTCTACAAGTTGGAGAAACATACCATCGACCTTGTGAAACTGAGCCGGGAGATCGTGGAACTTTCAAGGGAGATGTATGCTAAGTGGGAACAACAGAAAGGATAAATTCCATTGTACACCTAAAAAATACTGTAGGTACACAGCCCTGTGAAATAATGCGAAACGCCGAGAATTTCATAGGGTCCACCATATCATCATCGGACGTCCGGAACTATATACGAAAGATGGGAATCGACCGAAAGGATTGAAAATATAATTCTTATCATAGAAACGACTTTGTCATTATGCGCAGTCGTTTCTATGTTTCATTTACCTCTTTTTACTTAGTAACTAACACGAAATTGCTACTTTTGTAAAATGATTCAAGAGAAGTTCAAATTTTACAAGCCATGTAAGCTATTGCAACCTTACGTGAGATATTATTGGGTATTCAAAAGTAACCAGTTTTTGAATACCCTGACTTTTCCTATCGGTTGCCCTCAAATCATCTTCCATAAGCAAACACCACTATATATTCCCGAATTGAATGTTATACAAGACAAACTTACCATCAGCGGACAAGTTAATTTTTCATCCCATTTGTATGCTGACGGCAATACAGAAATGATAGTGGTCGTGTTCCAGCCCCACGCCATGAGTATGTTTCTGAACATACCGACATCCCTTTTTTACAACCGGGAAGTTTCGGGCTATGATATTGAAAACAAAAGTTTGAATGAACTGGCTACACGAATATTCGACTGT
>NZ_RAYG01000081.1:0-1301 GCF_003670185.1 Parabacteroides sp. CH2-D42-20
TATAACTTTCAAGAGGCTATAAATATATTATTAACAAGAAAAGATAACGTCTTACGCCGTTCCTTTTCAAACCATTAACATCATTACCAATAATATAGAACAGATATGGAAACAGAACTAAAAGAAACTATACAGAATTTATTGCTTCAATTCATGCAGAATATGCACGAGTGGGAAGTGATGTGTAATGATATTGCAAAGCAGAATGAACTTTCATTTGAAGAACAGTTTAACAAGCAAAAAGAATTGGTGTCAAAAATCTTTTTGAACTACTGCACTTCTCGTGAACGCAAGAATAGCAGACCTACTACTATATCTTATGGCAATGAAGGTTCTTATGAATATGATATTAATGAAGAGGAAATAACCGATATCGTAGAAGAAGGAAAGGACAGAATTGTAGTTCACACATACAGAGAAGTGCCTATGCAGGAAAAGAAGCAATACATATTCTTATTTAAAAAAGGCAAATGGCTTTTAGATTCTAAGAAAAGATATTCTTCATGGAAGCAAAAATGGCTATCTGTTTCCCTGTAAATTATATTGGTAACAAGCCAAGTTAGCTGCTAACGCAGCTCCTTGTCAGCCAATAACACTAATAAGTATGAGAACGAAAATTTATTTAAGAACGCTGCTGATAGCCTTTGTTACCATATTGGGGCTGACAGCTTGCATGAATGAAGATGAGCCAAAGGACATCACAAAAGAAGTAACGATGTATGTTTCTTCTGAAACTGGAATTATGTATGATTTATTTGATTCGGAAGGAGAATTTCCGATAGAATGTATGCTCGTCAAGGAGCAGGGAGAGGATGAATATCGTCCTTTGGCATTCTGCGGTATTCAGGGCTTCGAATATGAGAAAGGCTATGAATACGATTTGCGTGTCAATAAGACAACTTTGGCAAATCCACCAGCAGACGGTAGCATATACAAATATCAGCTTGTTCGGGTCGTAGAGAAAAGACAGGTCGGTAACCCAAACGAAGCTGAATAATGCGTACAATATGATGTTAACGAAGCAGGGTAACGGCAAGCCGTTCCCTGCTAACCATTAATAATAATTGAGCGTATGAAAACAGTTATATCATTACTCTTTTTATTGCTGCCCCTAATGCAAAGTTGCGGGTTCGTATATGAACGGCATCTTACTGGGAACTATTATTTGATAGCGGTAGATACCAAAGAAGATATGGATGTGTGTTATCACCGACAAAACGATGTTGATGCGCCTTATACGGGAATAACCGGAGCAAGTGTTTACGCAGTGGGATATGACGATGATTTTATTCTTGTCAAGG
>NZ_RAYG01000082.1:0-1300 GCF_003670185.1 Parabacteroides sp. CH2-D42-20
TACTATAAATCTCTGGAATAACCTCGAAAAACGGGAGAAATGACGCTAAACGACTTAATATCAAAGTCGTTACGGTGTCAATGATGACAAGCCGAAAAATCGGAAAACGCAAGGAAAAGCGGATTTAAGAAGAAGAATGGTTTGCAAATCATTACCCGCGAAAGAGCAGGATTTAACATATGAGAGATGCTATTGCACCGTTTGTCACCGATTTGCGTATCAAGGTCTAACTCGTTGATATTTAACTTTGCAAACAAAAAACAAGTATGGCAAGAAGTACATTCAAAGTGCTGTTCTACGTGAACGGCAGCAAGGAGAAAGACGGTATTGTCCCCATCATGGGACGAGTGACAATCAACGGTACTGTGGCGCAGTTCAGTTGCAAGCAGACCATCCCGAAAACCCTTTGGGATGCGAAAGGCAACCGAGCCAAAGGCAAGAGTGCCGAAGCACGGAACATCAATCTGGCTTTGGATAACATCAAGGCGCAAATCATCAAGCACTATCAGCGCATATCCAACCGAGAGGCATACGTAACGGCTGAAATGGTGCGCAATGCCTACCAAGGGGTAGGAAGCGAGTATGAGACACTGATAAAGGCTTTTGACAAGGATTGCGCCAACTTCCTGAAACGTGTCGACAAAGACCGCAGCATCGGCACATACAAGGTCATGGTAAGGGCAAGGAACTATGTCGCAGCCTTTATCAAGTCATTCTACAGACGGACGGACATGTCCATGCTGGAACTTACGCCCGACTTCATCAAGGAGTTTGCGGCTTATCTTACGGCTGAACGGGGACTGAAAAACGCCACCATCTGGCTGAACTGCATGTGGCTGAAAGGCGTGGTCATGCGTGCGCACTATAACGGACTGATACCGAGAAATCCGTTTGCACAGTTCCATATCAGCCCGAATGTTAAGGAACGGGAATATCTGACAGAGGACGAAATCAAAAGAATCATGGCGCACGAGTTTGACAACCACACCCTCGCATTGGTGCGAGACCTGTTCATTTTCGCCTGCTTCACCGCCTTGTCTTTCGTGGATATGAAAGAACTCACAACGGACGAAATAGTGGAGGTGAACGGTGAGAAATGGATATTGTCGAAACGGCACAAGACAAATGTCCCGTTCCAAGTGAAGCTGCTGGATATTCCTTTGCAGATAATCGAACGGTACAAGTATCTGTCGGAAGACAGGCTGGTTTTCGGGAAAATCAACTATTGGACGATGTGCAAACAACTGAAAAAGGTAATGGCGGAATGCGGAATAGAGAAGCAAATCTCCTACCATTGCGC
>NZ_RAYG01000084.1:0-287 GCF_003670185.1 Parabacteroides sp. CH2-D42-20
GTATACGTCATGTTTCCATTTAGCACAGCCATGTGTTTTTGTTAAACAGTTGCCTGGACCTATTCTCTGCGCCTCGCCTTACGACGAGGACCCTTTATCCCGAAGTTACAGGGTCAATTTGCCTAGTTCCTTAACCGTGAGTCACTCGAGCGCCTCAGTATTCTCAACCCGACCACGTGTGTCCGTTTACGGTACGGGTGCCGCATGGATAAGTTTAGCGGATTTTCTCGGGAGCATGGTTACGTCCATATTACCTCGTACAAGTACTCGGTATACTGTCAGGTTCG
>NZ_RAYG01000085.1:0-1224 GCF_003670185.1 Parabacteroides sp. CH2-D42-20
AACTCGTCAACCTTCTCGGCAGCGTTGTTGTACATATCCTCGAATTTACCATGAAGAACGAAGAAACCGTGTCCCTTAATATTCCAGTGGAAACCACGAAGGTTCGTATAGAATACTTGGTAATCCGCCAATAATTGTTTCAAGCTTGCTACTACGTTACTTACCGCTGACGCATCTAAATGAAGATAATCTAATGTTTTCATACTGCTATTTTTTAATTGTTATACTTTTCGTTTTTCTTATATTGCAAAGATATGGCAAATATAAATAACTATCAAACAGATAATTCCTATACATATATAGATAGAATCTATATTTAAACGATCAGCAGGAAGACTTACTATAGAACTTGGGTTTCTATTTACCCAATTTAAACTTATATCCTGCGGTAAGAGCCAAAGTATGGTAATTCGCCTCGATCGATCCTCCCTTATACTCTTTACCTAACGATACATCATAGCCAAAATTGATAAAGCATTGTTTTATTTCCACACCTACAGTGGCACTTATACCCCAATCAAAAGCACGAAGCCCTTCACAGGGATCATGGGTATAAAACTTAGCGGATTCTTCCGAAGCGACAGACCATCCCCCGAACATTCCTTTATCCAATACGCTTACGGCTATATAAGGGCCTACTCCAACATTCAAACGAATATCCTCAGCTAATTTGAATGAGAAATTAGCCATAATCGGTAATTGCAAGAAATTTCGTGTCACCTTATTTGAGTAATCATACGCATATCCATACGGATCATAAGTAGGTCCCGGCACTGCCCACCAATAACACCCATATCCATATCCGGGAAATTTGTCATTACTATATCCCCTTTGCGTATAATACAAACCAGACTTCAGAGAGAGAAATTCCGGCTTCAACTGATATTCCACTCCTACCCCAATCTTCCAACTCGGTTTCCAATCAACCATTGGACCCGCCTTCATCACTGTCATACCCGCTTCCGGAACTACCGACCACTGGGCTTGTACCGATATTACACCCAACATTAACACCATCGCAAATAATACAACTCTTTTCATATACTTTTTATTTTGATAAAATAATCGAACGACATATATGAATAAGACATGAAACAATAAAAAACCCCTATTGGCACCAACAGAAAAAGGCCGGAATCACTTCCGACCTTCTCCAAACTCAATGAATCACCTTTTTACTTCTTGCAATCGCAAGTTGAATATGCTACCAACATCCAAACCAAT
>NZ_RAYG01000086.1:0-709 GCF_003670185.1 Parabacteroides sp. CH2-D42-20
GGGGTTTTTACGGGTGTGGAAAGCCAGCGCAAGAAATCCTTGCCTCTGGGTGATTTGAATCGCCTGATGACTGTCCCTGTAAAAGGAGAGAAGTTAAGGAAGACACAGCTGGCCCTTTGCTTGATGTTTCAATACGGGGGGATGTCGTTCGTTGATTTCGCTCATTTGAATAGGGGTAATATCAAGAACGGCATATTGGATTACAATCGCCAGAAGACCGGGACCTCTATGCGGTTGGAGGTCTTGGATACGGCGGAAGCTATGTATAAGGAACTGGCGGGTGAGAGGGGTGGAGGCTCCGGCTATTTATTTCCCTTTTTAAGTGGGACGAAGAACGGCCATGAGGCATATCTCGAATACAATGCGGCCTTGTCCCGGTTTAACCGGAACTTGAGGATGTTGAAGGAGGTTGCCGGAATAGCCTCGGATGTGACTTCCTACACGATCCGTCATTCTTTTGCCATGGCATTGAAGGAGCAAAATGTCCCCATTGAGATGATCAGCGAGTTATTGGGGCATAAATCCATCAAGACAACCCAGATTTATCTAAGAAGTTTCTCCTTGGAGAAAATGACGGTGGTAAATAAGTCTTGCTTTGAGAATGTATATAATTATATGCCGGAGGTGGGGTAAGGCTACTTGGGGAGTAGCGTTCATTTCACGGCGTAAATGTAGTAAAAAATAACTAAAAACAAGCAAATAAATGCGC
>NZ_RAYG01000087.1:0-493 GCF_003670185.1 Parabacteroides sp. CH2-D42-20
TTATTTACTCATTGTTGGCGTTTGATCTTCTCTATTCTTTGATTTTCTCATTTTATCCTAGATGTACAGACATGGTGATGCGGGTGAAACGATCTCTTGTTCCCGGTATCATTCCACCATGCCTTATAACCTGTGTGTGTATTCCTGTAGAGACGGGGCGTGCCCCGTCTCATCCCCTCAAAATGGTAACTTAAGGATACTATCAGACAGTGGGAGACGGGGCACGCCCCGTCTCTACAACTGGGTGATAACCATTTTCCAACCTTTTACGCTACTCCCCAAGTAGCCTAATATTTCAACCGATGGTGATTTTCAGAAAAGCCATTTTTAAAAACATAAAGTATTGTTTATCAGGAGTAAATAGGGCGCTCTTGGTAGGGCTTTGAATTGTCGTGAGGCTTGAGTGGAGATCCTGATATAATCTTAGGAAAAGATAATCATAATGATGAATGTTTTGAGAGACGGTTGCTCGGAGAGGGGTACGGCGCGGGTT
>NZ_RAYG01000088.1:0-1186 GCF_003670185.1 Parabacteroides sp. CH2-D42-20
ACTTCTTGGTGAGAACGTTGATAATTCAGCTGATAGCTTGATGTTCAAGGAAACTATCCGTGGTGAATATTTGATGGATGAGCATAATGGTGCCTTGTTGAACAAGGATGTTGATTACGCTGGTATCTGGAGTGAGGGTAAGGCTGATGGTAAGTTGGCTTTCCGTATTGACACAGCATGGTTAACTCGTGGCGCAGGTAAGGTTAAACCTCAATACTTGGTATCCGCTTATCGTGAGTTGATCGAGGGTGAGAAGATCATTCCTTGTACTGAGACAGGCAAGCATATCACTGCTGATGGTCAAGTTACAGAAGATCCATATCAATGTGTACATGCTGTTCATGTGAAGACTCCAGCATTCATCTATGGTAAGTATTTGGTTAACTACTCAGACTCTGCTGCCGCTGTTGCTGCTCGCAAGGAAGCTCTTAACCCGTACTTGTTCAATACGAAAGCAGCTTCAAACAGTAGCTATACTCGTGTAGGTTTCGTTCCTGCCGTTCAATATGGTGATACCTTGATCGTTTTGACAGGTAAGTACAAAGCTATGACTGCTGATCAATTGAAGAATGAGGGAATCGAGTCTATTATGGCTGTTTATAAGAAAGATTATCCGAAATTCATCAACGTATTGTCTGGAGACAAGCATAAGAACGTAACTTGGTCATTCCGTTATGTAAATCCGGATAAGGCTGCTTTAGCTTATGTAGATGGAAAAGAGGGTGAGAACAACTCATTCTTGATCGAGTCTAACGTATATGCAACAGGAACAGATGGTGATAATCAATATCAGACTATCAAGGGTGATTTGGCAAAAGCTATCGCTCCTAATGAAGCTGCCGCATGGTTGAAGATGCACAATGGCTGCTTGGTATTGACAGATGCTAGCTCTACATTTGGTGCCGCTAAGACTGGTGGTGATGGAGCATTGGTATTCAACGCATATTCTAAGACTGAAGATGATGATATGGTAACATCTAACGATAACATCAACAATGTTGAAGGAGTATCTGTAATCGCTGGTAACGGTACTGTAACTGTTCAAGGTGCCGCTGGCAAGTCTGTAGTTATCACTAACATCTTAGGTAAGGTTGTCGCTGAGACAGTTCTTACTTCTGATAACGCTACAATCTCCGTACCTGCTGGTATCGTAGCAGTAGCTGTTGATGGTGAAGAGGCTGTTAAG
>NZ_RAYG01000089.1:0-1185 GCF_003670185.1 Parabacteroides sp. CH2-D42-20
AGAGGGTATCTTGAAGCACTTAAAAAGGTGGAACTTCCAACTACACAGGTGATATTCTGGGACTTGACAAATGAGACAGAAGAACAAGTAACAATCACAAAAAGACAAAGTGAAATCATTATAGCTACATCTGATTACAGCATGTCTGTTGCCAAAACTAATATTGAATTAGGCAAGGGGTTGATAGCCAATGATAAGTTTGAGAAAGTCCCCCTTTATGTAACAGATGCTGACTTGTTCTATGATGCGGATATTACGCTGAAAGACCTGAACGGAAACATAGTGAAAAAAGGAACTCCTAATGTCTATGTTCCAGTGGATTCCGCAAACGGTTATTGGCAATGGGCTACTTATCATGAGTATAACTTGAATGCCATTGTAAAAGAGGAGAAACAATTGGTTATAGAGAATGTACAAGTTAAACGGTTTGATTCTTTGCAAGAGTTTGCCCAATACAGAGGAGTGAACAATGTATTAAGCCGTGGTTTTAACGGATTGGAGAAAGCAGGTAACGCAGCTTTGGCTACACAACATGAGTTTTATACTAAAGTGTTCCAAAAGGCTGTTGAGCTAAAAGCGAATATCAGTGTTGTTACCAAATACTACAATTTCGGTAAGACAATAAAACCGAAAGTATGGAACAGTGCCGTATTAGGTATAGTGGAAGAGAACTTTATTGAATATGACTTGGAGATTGGCGATGAGATAGTCGAAACCCTGCAAAATATGGACTTCACAGAGAAAACTATCAAGAACCGCTATTTGATTGATGCTATTACCCGATTTGCGAACTATAAACCACAGGGTAAAGAAAAGATGATTGGAATTGCAGAAACCATTAGCACTATCAAGTCATTAAGCAGCGAAAGCGTAAGAATAATCAATATGGTAACATCTGACCATATTAACGTAATCTATACAGAGCTATTTACCCAATATTTAAATGGCAAAGGTCTCTTAAATAAAGAACAAGCCGCATAAATCACGCACAAAAGGACTCATGTGACAGGTGAGTTTCCATGCCCAAAATTTAGGGGTTCGGTCTCAATCCGAACCCTGTCTCTCAAATATCCAGAGGCTTCACCCAAGTAAAAGGATAGACTGCCAATTTTTATTGAAGCGGATAATAAACTCCTATTTCTCTTACTTGGTTACAGCCCAAAGGAAAATCAGAGAATAAGGTTT